>JAJZFF010000491.1:1458-10125 GCA_021805485.1 Pseudomonadota bacterium | reverse complement strand
ATCTCGGCCGGATCGTCCGCCGCCGCCGACGCGGCGATCAGCGCCTCCATGTTCGAGCCGCGCCCGGAAATCAGGATGCCGACGCGGCGCTTCATGCGAAGAGTGTGTCCGCCCGCTCGATCGTCACGCCCGGCGCGCCGGAGGCGTTGGTAATCCCGCCAAGGCGGTGCGGCTCGATCCCGGCCTCTGCCAACAGCGCCCGCGCCGCCGACTCGTCCGCCGGCCGAACCACCAGCACCATCCCGATCCCGCAGTTGAACACGCGCAGCATCTCCTCCGCCGCGACATTTCCGGCTCGCGCCAGCCAGGAAAACACCGGCGGCACTGGCCAGGCCTGATCAATCACCGCCGCGGTGCCCTCGGGCAGCACCCGCGGCAGATTCCCCGGCAGGCCGCCGCCGGTAATGTGCGCAGCGGCGCGCAGCAACCCCGCCCGCTCCAGCGCCAGCACCGGGCGGACATAGAGCGCCGTCGGCGCCATCAGTGCCGCGCCGAGCGTCTGTCCCGGCGCGAAGGGCGACGGCGCGTCAAGCCCGAGTCCGGCAGTTTCGATGATCCGGCGGACCAGCGAAAACCCGTTGGAATGCACGCCTGTGCTGGGCAGGCCCAGCAGGATGTCGCCAGGGGCGACGCCCTCGGGCAGCAGGTGGCCGCGCTCGGCCGCGCCAACCGCGAAGCCGGCAAGGTCGTAGTCTCCCGCGCCATACATGCCCGGCATTTCCGCCGTCTCGCCGCCGGTGAGTGCGCACCCGACCTGCCGGCATCCCTCGGCGATACCGGCGATCACCCGCGCCGCAATCGCGGCATCGAGCCGCCCGGTCGCGAAATAGTCGAGGAAGAACAGCGGCTCCGCCCCCTGCACGACCAGATCGTTGACGCACATGGCAACAAGGTCGATGCCAACCGTATCGTGAATGCCGGTGTCGATCGCCAGCCGCAACTTGGTGCCCACGCCGTCCGTCGTCGCGACCAGCACGGGATCGGTGAACCCTGCCGCGCGGGGATCGAACAGGGCACCGAACCCGCCGATCCCGCCAAGCACCCCGGCCCGCGTCGTCGCCTTCGCCAGCGGCTTGATGGCCTCGACCAGAGCATCGCCCGCCTCGATGTCCACACCGGCGGCACGATAGGTTTCACCGTTCCGGTCGTCCTTGCTGGTCATGCCCGCCTCCGATGCGCTAGTCTCGGTTCATGGATGCTTCGGCCACCCTGCTCAGCAGCACAATGCCGCCACCCGGGCCAACCCCGGCCATCGCGATGGCGCGGTTATCACCACAGCGCGACCTGCAAGGCAACTCGGGCGGCCGATCTCTCTCATGAGCGACGTGACCGGAACCGGCTTCCGCTGGCAGCGCTTCGGCTGGATCGCGGCAGGACTGCTGCTGCTCGTGCTGTTCCTGCGCCTGTTCTCGGCAATCCTGCTGCCCTTTGTTGCGGCGGCCGGCATCGCCTATTTCCTCGACCCTGCGGTCTCCGCCCTGCACCGGCTGGGCCTGCCCCGATCCCTCGGGGCAATCATCATGCTGCTCGCGATGATCGCCGGCGTCGGCCTCTGCGCGCTGCTGCTTTATCCGCTGATTTCGGCGCAGATCAGCCTGCTCGCCCAGCAGTTGCCGGGCATGATCGCCGGGTTGCAGAAATTTACCGCCCATCAGATCAGCCTCATCCAGGCCCGCTTCGGCTCCGGTTTCGTCTCGAACAAGCTGCAGTCCCTGGTCAGCAACGAGGCAGGAGCGATCGTGAATTTCGCGGGTTCGGCGGCGCGCCAGGTGCTGGGAACCGGCTTTGCGCTGTTCAACATCCTCACCCTTCTGGTGATCACGCCGATCGTCGCGTTCTACTTCCTGCGCGACTGGCCGCTGGTCATGGGGCGGCTCGATTCATGGCTGCCTCGATCATATGAAAGCGTGATCCGCAACCTCGCGCGCGAGATCAGCCGGATCCTGAATGCCTGGCTGCGTGGCCAGGCGATATGCTGCCTGTTTCTCGGCGTCTTCTACGCGGCGACGTTGACGATCGCGGGTCTCAATCTCGGCCTTGTGGTCGGCCTCACCGCCGGGCTGCTGTCCTTCATTCCGTATGTCGGCACCATCGTTGGCGCGGTCTCCTCGATCGTGCTCGCCCTCGGCCAGTTCGGCGGTCTCGACCACGTACTGGTCGTCGGCGGTATCTTCGTGATCGGCCAGTTGCTGAACGACTATGTGGTCGCACCGCGATTTCTCGGCGACCGGCTCGGCCTCTCCTCCGTCTGGGTGATTTTCGCACTGTTCGCAGGTGCGGAGACCTTCGGCTTCCTTGGCGTCCTGCTGGCCGTGCCGGTCACCGCGACGCTCGGTGTGCTCGCGCGGTTCTGGCTGCGCCACTACCTGCAGAGCCCGCTCTACCTCGACCCGCCACGGCACAGTGCGTAGCGCCGGATACGAGCCGCGGCAGATGGCCCTGCCGTTCGACGAGCCGGAACGCTTCGCGCTGGCCGATTTCATCGAAGCGACGTCGAATGCCGCCGCGCGCGCGGCGCTGGCCGCACCGGGCGACTGGGTGAATCGCCGCCTCGTCCTCTGGGGTGAGGCGGGTAGCGGCAAATCCCACCTTGCCTGGATCTGGGCTGCCCGAACCGGCGCGACGCAGCTCAACGCCGCCCGCCTTCGCGCGCCCGCAAGCCCGGATGGCGCGCCGCTACTCATCGAGGATATCGATGCCGCAGCCGCCCCACTCGCCCTGTTCGCGACCCTTGAACGCGCTACCCAGGCCACCATGCCGGTGCTGATGACCTGCCGCACACCGCCCGCCCGCCTGCCCATCGAATTGCCAGACCTCGCCAGCCGATTGCGCGCCAGCCTGACCATCCGGATCGAGCCGGCTGAACCTGACCTGCTCGACGCCCTGCTGCACCGCCTCGCCGCCGCGCGGCAGATGAGCCTGCCGCCGGCGCTTCACCAGTTCCTGCTGACCCGGCTGCCGCGGCGCCCCGCAGTGCTGCGCGAAGCCATCGCCCGGCTCGACCGCTACGCCCTCGCCCTCGGCACCGCGCCGTCGCGCCGCCTTGCCGAACGGCTGCTCGACGAACTCTCCGACCCCGAGGAAAGCGACTTCGAAGCCACCCCGCCCGCCGACGCGCTCCCCGCCGCGATGATGTCTCTGCTTTAGTCGGCCGGCCTTTCGTGGCAAACTGCCGGCATGGACCAGGAAACCCTGCCCCGAACAGTCGCCGAGCCGATACCGGCGGACGATCCCGAGCGTTTCATCAACCGCGAGCTATCCTGGCTGGCTTTCAATTCGCGTGTGGTCGCCGCCGCCGAAAATCCCCGCTATCCGCTGCTTGAACGGCTGCGGTTCATCTCGATCAGCGGCTCGAATCTGGATGAATTCTATTCCGTCCGCGTCGCCGGGCTGATCGGCCAGGCACGCGCCGGCCTCGCCCTCCGTTCGTCGGATGGCCTGACTCCCACGCAGCAACTCGGCGAAATCAACCGCTGCGCCCGCGCCCTGATGGAGACCCAGCAGCGCGTGCTCGGCTCCGTGCTCGCCGAACTGGCCGGCGCCGGCCTCACCGTCATCGGGCCGCACGAGCTGAATGAGGCCGACCGTGCCTTTCTCGACCAGCATTTCATGGAACGGGTCTTCCCCGTCCTCACCCCGCTCGCGATCGACCCGGCGCATCCGTTCCCCTTCGTCCAGAACATGGGCCTCGTGCTCGCGCTCAAGCTGATCCGCCAGGACGATTCCGGCGTGATGCGGGCGCTCATCCCGCTGCCCGCGCAGATCCGGCGCTTCATCCGCCTGCCCGATCCGTCACCGGCGACGATCCGGTTCATCAAGCTCGAGGATCTGGTGATCCTCTTCCTCGACCGGCTGTTCCACGGCTTCCGCCTCGCCGGCTCCGGCCTGTTCCGCGTTTGCCGCGATACCGATGTCGAGTTCGAGGAAGAAGCGGAAGATCTCGTCCAGTCCTACGAAACCGCGCTGAAGCGCCGCCGCCGCGGCGCCGCGATCGAGCTGACCCTGGCTGCCGACCTGCCGGACGACCTGCGCACCCTGGTCATCGACGAGGTCGAGGCGCCCGAGGACCAGCTCTTTGTCGAACCCGGCATGCTCGGCCTCGTCGACCTGAAGGAGATGATCGTCGACGATCGGCCCGAACTGCTCTTCCCCGCCTATACGCCGCGTTTTCCCGAACGCATCCGGGACTTCGGCGGCGACTGTTTCGCCGCCATCCGCAACAAGGACATCATCGTCCACCACCCGTTCGAGAGCTTCGACGTGGTGGTGCAGTTCCTCCGCCAGGCGGCCTCCGACCCGAACGTGGTCGCGATCAAGCAGACGCTTTACCGCACCAGCCGCGACTCCCCCATCGTCGGCGCGCTGATCGAAGCCGCCGAATCAGGCAAGAGCGTCACCGCGATGGTCGAACTGCGCGCCCGCTTCGACGAGGAGGCCAATATCCGCCTCGCCCGCACGCTCGAGGCCGCCGGCGTGCAGGTCGTCTATGGCTTTCTCGGGCTGAAGACGCACGCCAAGCTCTCGCTCGTGGTCCGGCGCGAGGGCAGCGCCATGCGCGCCTACGCGCATTTCGGCACGGGCAACTACCACCCGATCACCGCGCGGATCTACACTGACCTGTCCTTCTTCACCTGCGACCAGCAGCTGACGCGCGACGCCGCCCGCCTGTTCAACTACATGACCGGCTATGCCCGGCCCGAGCAGATGGACCAGCTCGTCTACAGCCCGATCACGACCCGCCGTGCCATTGGCGCACTGATCGACGCCGAGATCGAGGCGGCGCGCGCCGGCCACCCGTCGGGCATCTGGCTCAAGCTGAATTCGCTGGTCGACGAACGGCTGATCGACCATCTCTACCGCGCCTCGGCTGCCGGCGTGCCGGTTTCCTGCGTGGTGCGCGGCATCTGCTGCCTGCGCCCCGGCCTGCCCGATCTTTCCGAAAACATCCGCATCAAGTCGATCATCGGCCGTTTCCTCGAGCATGCGCGCATCGCCGTCTTCGCCAATGGCGCGCGGATGCCCGACCGCGAGAACAAGGTCTTCATCTCCAGCGCGGACTGGATGGCCCGCAATATGGACTGGCGGGTGGAAACCTTCGTGCCGATCCACAATCCTACCGTCCACGCCCAGGTGCTCGACCAGATCATGGCCGTGGACCTGCGCGACGATGTCGATTCCTGGACGCTCGGACCCGATGGCGTCTGGACGAGGGTCCTGCCTGGCGATCCGCCCGTTTCGGCGCATGAATATTTCATGACCAATCCGTCCCTGTCAGGCCGCGGCTCGGCGCTGCGCGGCCCGCTGACCCAGCAGCAACGCGACCAGATCCGTTATCGCAAGACCTTCCTGACCAACGATTGATGCGTGACAGCCGGCAGTTCAGGCTGTGGTCGCAACGCGTCGGCTACCGCCGCCAGATGGTTCCGGCAGATCTCGCCCGCCTCCCATAATTCCGCAACATAGGTCGCCACCTGCGATTGCCGTTGCACAAGCGGCACGGCCGGGGCCGGCGGGCATGCAAGCAGCGACGGCGGAATCCGCGGCTCGACGACCCGGATGCGGGTGACGACCGGCGGCGGCGGCGTACACCCTGCAAGCAGCATCGCCGCCGCCAGCATGAGACCCCGCCCGGTCACGGCTTCACCCTCCCGCCCTGCGCCGCCGCGAGCTGCGAAAGCGCGCCGGCCAGGACCGGCGCCACCGCGCCGTCCTGCTTCGGCGGCGCCGCAGCCACCGTCGTCAGAATCCGCTGCGAGAGCGCAACGCCGCGCGCATCCGCCGCCGCAGCGGTAGTCAGCGCCGTTTGCCAGGCCATCTCGTCCGCGGTCAGCCGCGCGAGTTCGGCGCGGTTCTCGGAATTCGTCGCCATCAGCCGCGCGATTGTCCCCTGCCCGTTCCGCACCTCGGCCCGCGCCGCCCGCAGCGCGGCTTCGAGGTGCCAGCCATAGAGCAGCAAACCGGCGAGCAGCAGGACGCCCAGAACCCAGGGCGCGAACCGGCTCAGCAACGGGAGGATCACGGCTGGCATCGCGCATCGCCCCCGAACCGAGCCTTGAGCCCCATCCCGAACGCCCCGGCGGCGATCGCCGAACCGAGTCCCATTCCATAGGCCTCGGGCGCAAACGGCTGGCCACGCACCACCACGGCGAAGACGCCGAGGCAGATATAGCTGAGCACGCCCAGCACCGAGAGCAGGGCCATCCCGTCCGACCGCCCGGCGGCATCCGAGACGATCTCGTGGAGAAAACGTCGCATCAGATCCCCTCCATTGTCATCCGGCGGAATGCAGCCAATGACCAGCGACGCTGCCGATCACCGCCGAAATCACGCCGATCACCACCATGATCACCCGATGACTGCCCGACTGTTCACCACGGAACTGCGCCAGCTCCGAGCGGAACCGCGCGAACGCGTCCACCAGTTCGTCCGACTTGTCGATGAACCGCTCCTGCGTGCCCGCCACCTGCAACTCGAAGCGGTTGCGCCAGGCCTCCAGCGCCAGGTGCCTTGCCTCGATCGCGGCGATATCGCGCCGCGCCGAGGCAATCTCCGCCTGCAACAGACCAACCTCCGAGCGCAGATCGCCCAGAGCATCTCGCAGGAAGGTGACCGTATCCTCTCCCATGGCGCTCACCCCGGCGTCGTTGAAAGCGGGACGCCGTAGGCAGTCGCCTGCAGCGGCATGTCGATTGCAAAAGCTGCCCCCAGATCCGCCGCCATCGACCAACCGGCCGGCGGCACGAGACTCGCGAGATTGTCCGTCACCGCGTCGCCCCGACCGATCTGCGCGCTGCCATAGGGATAGTAGAGCAGGCATACTGGGCTCACCGGCGCGCGCTGCAGCGTCACCGCCACATGGGTCGCATCGACGCGCGAGACGGCGGTGGCTGGAATCATCGGCCCCGGGCTTGCCACCGTGCCGCCATCCATCACCGCGAACCCCGCCCCGTTCGCCGCCAGCAGGTTCACGCGCAGATCGGTGCCGGCATCGTGCCGGATGGTCAGGACGATCTGGTCTGCCGCTGCCAGATACGCATGCGTGATTGCCGGTCCACCCGCGACCGGCACACCGCTCGCCGGCACGGCAGCCGCCGGAATGGAGTCCGAAAGCCCCATCGCGAGCGCCGCCCGCGCCGCCGCATGGGCGCCGATCCGGCCGTAGCGTAACAGGTCCGGCTGGTCCCGATGCTGCGGATCGCCACCGGAAAACAGGCCGGTCGCCGGGTCCCAGGTCGCGTTCAGCGGATTGGAATCCGCCGTCTGTGCAACGAAAATCACGGTGTTCTCGGTCGGGTCGAGCGACAGATCGAGCACGCTCTCACGCACCATCTGCACCCCCTGGTCGGTCTCGTAGGGAATGGCGCTCCAGAGTAGCAGCGGCAACGAGGCGGCGCTCCGCCCCAGCATCTGCCGCGTCAGCGCCGCAAGCCGGCTGACGCTCTCCTTGTAGAGCGTCTTGTTCGCATAGGGCATCGTGCTGTCCTGCTCGCTCCACGGCCAGAGCAGGAAGGCGATATCGGCCTCGTCCAGCGCCGGGACCAACGCCTGCGACCCGGTCAGATACGCCGACAGCGCCTGCCCGTCCGGCCCCAGTGCCCAGGTCGCGGGCGAAGACCCGTCACCTGGATTGGTCAGGAACGTGCCGTTCCCCGCCCCGGGCGGGAACAGCGGCGGCGAGGAGTTGGACACCGGATGCCCCGCAATCATGGAATACCGAGCCGGGCTGACGACATTCCCCGCCGGCAGCGACGTCGCCGCCCAGGCGGCCGCGCCCAGATACCAGGCCACACCCTGCGCCAGCGCCAGCGCGCCGCCCGCCTGCACGAACCACTCGGCGTTGGACTGGCCCATGACCAGAAGGTTGACGCCCCGCCGAGCCCCGAGCACCCAGCGCCCCTTGGCGGCCACCAGTGTCGCGATCTCCGCGGCATCCAGCGCCCGGGTCCAAGACGCCGCCTCGTGAAACCAGCACTGCGCCGAGCCCTGCACCGTATTGTCGTGGAACAGCAGCACGTTGCCCGCCGCAGCCGCCGGCAACGGATTCGCGACACCGCTCGCCACCTGCGCGCCATCCAGCCACACATCCACACCCGCCCCCGGCGTGTTGCGCAGAATCAGCGCATGGGTGTGCCGCCGTTCGATTGTCGTGGTGATGCCGCGGCTCGCCGCCGTGCCGGGAAACAGCGTCAGCCCGCCGCCACCCGGCCCGCCGGCCTCGATGACGGTCGTTCCCGTCGCCATCGCATGGATCAGCGGAATCGGCGCATTGTCGACCTCGATCGTGCCCTGCCGCCAGTTCGGCCGGGTCCAGACGAGATAAAGCGTCCACGCCGCATGACTGCCAAGGTCGAACTGCGCGAGCGACAGTCCCCAGTCCGGATCGAGCGTCGGCCCGTACTGCGCGATCGCCGGGTCCGGACTGCCCACCGCACCGAGAAATCCGTTGACCCGCGGCACCGCCATCATCACCGCCGGCGCGGTATCCGCCGCGATATGAAACGGCAGGAGCGTCCCCCCGTTGCCGGACTTGTCGGCCAGCGCCGCCGCCGGCGCATTCCACGCGACGAGCGGATTGCCATTGGCATCCAGCAAGGCGCCAAGCGCGCCGGCATCCCACCAACCGGCCAGCCCGCTGATCGAGGCCGGCGTCGGTCCGGCGAAGGCGCT
>JAJZFF010000491.1:0-1448 GCA_021805485.1 Pseudomonadota bacterium | reverse complement strand
TCTGGGCGCGCGCGAACAGCCGCCCCGTTCCGTTCCGCAGCGGCGCGGCCGGGCGTACCGAAATCAGGTTCATGCTCAGGTCACCGTGATCGTGAAGCCAGATACCGAAGCCGCCTGCCCCGTCGCGGTCTCGACCCACACGTAATAGGCCCCCGGCGTTGCCGGTATCGTGGCGTAGATCGCCCAGAGCCCATTATTGTCGATGATCGAGGCCGGCTGCCAGCCGCTGGAAGGCGGCGCGGTGTTCGAGGTCGAGAATGCCACCTGGGTGGCAATCGCCTGCGCCGGGCTGATGCCGCCGTTCAGCGCCAGGGTGCCCGACCCGGCGGCGACGGAGGTGGTCGCCGGCTGGTTGACCGTATAGGTCACGGAAGGCGTCGCGGCCGTCACCGTGATGGCGCCGGAAACCGCATTCACCGCCGCGTCCGCCGTCTGCTCGGCCCAGAGATAGACCGTTCCCGCCGCACTACCCGCCGGCAGCGAGGCCGACCAGGTGCCGCCGCTCACCGTCGCAGCGACGAAGCTGGCCGGCGACGTGGTCGCACTCGTCGAAAGCCCGACCTGCACCACCGCCCCCGCCGGGACCACAGTGCCGCTCACCGCGATATTGCCGCCGGCCGTGGCGCTGGCCGGAACTATCCCGAGTGCAACCGCCGCGGCAACGACGCTGAACGGCGCGCTCCGGCCGACCACGCCGGTCGCGTTATGGTCGCGCACCGCGATCGTGTAGCTGCCCGCCGGCAATCCCGGCACCTGGAACGAGTACGACCCGGCGCCGATCGTCGGCGAAGCCGCCGCCGTCCACGTCGTGCCATCCGTCGAATAGTCGAGCGCCGTCGGCGTCTCGTCGAACAGCTCACCGCTCACCATGAAGGCGGCATTTGCAAGCGGACTGCCCACCCCATTCACCGTGATCGTCGGCGTCGGCGTCGCGAAGCCGTCCCACCACACCAGCGACCCGCCGGAATAGGTCAGCGCCGTCAGTTCCGCCGCGGTGCCCGGCGGCAACGCGCTCACCCCGGTGCCCGAGGTGATGCCGGTGCCCATCTTGACCGGCCCCGAGGCGAGGTTGATCACCCGGCAGGTGAAGCCGCTGCCCATATTGGCGAAATTGGCGGTCAGGGTGATCGGCTGGCTGACCACCAGAATCCGCTGATTGTGCGTTGTCGCGTCGAGCACCGTGTTGCTGTTCAGTTCGACCACCTGCCGCCGCATGGTGGGAATCTTCTGCGCCACATAGGTCCAGATCGCCGCGAAGCTCTGGCTGGCCAGCGCGTTGCCGCCCTGCGCCACCAGCAGCAGGTCGGAATCAGCCGCCGGCCCCGCCGCCGGCAGCTGGTCGATCGTCTGCCCGCCCACCAGCTTCTCATAGGACACCCAGGCATTGGCGCCATTCTGCCAGATCGCGACGAAGTCGCCCGTGCCGATGGTGCTGGCCGAATTCATGG
>JAJZFF010000486.1:8506-10182 GCA_021805485.1 Pseudomonadota bacterium | reverse complement strand
ATATCGGCCACCGCCGTCTCGTCCGCCTCCAGCAGTTCCAGCACCGCGGGCACGGCGGGCCGGGCGGCGATCACGGTCCCATGCGTCGCGAGGAAGCCCGCCTGCGCCGCATACCAGCCGCCGAGCCCGGCATCGGCGCCCTGCGCCCGCGCCTCCGCCAGATCCTGTTCGAGCAGGTTCCGCCGATACGCGCGGATCGGCGCGGCATAGGCATTGTTGTGCGGAAACGGCGGCGCCACCGCCCAGCCCTCCGCCAGCCGCCCGAGGCCGCGCAGCGAGAACGCCTCCACCACCGCCTCCTCCAGCCACTGGCACGGGTTGCGCGGCGCATCGCCCCACATCCAGCTATTGGCCATCACATGGCCGAGCTCATGGCCGAACTGGTAGGAGAGATTGATCCAGTCCCGCGCGCCGACATCGACGGCGACGATCGCGGTGCCCGGCGCATCGGTATGCAGCCAGACATGCGGCGGGCCCGAGGCAACGTCCTGCACCCGCAGCGCCGCCGGCTGCCGGTCGGAGACAAGCCTGATCCCGTCGAGGCACGCGGCGCGCATCCGCCCGAGCACCGCGAGCACATCGCCGGGCGCCGAGCCGCGCCACGATCCCGCGAGCGAGAGCGGCGCGGTGAGAAGGCTCGCCCCGGTCGGCGTCGCGGCGTCTGCCGTCATGCTCGCTCCCATCATCAACGGTGCCGAGGCCGCGAGCCACAGCACCCTTCTGCGCGCCAGGCGGCAGATAGCGCGATGCGGCACGGGCGTTCGCTCCCCATCCGCCGGCAGGGCAGTGGCGTCGGCATCGGTCATGCAAGAGAAACTAACACCAGCGCCGGCCCGGCGAAAGCGGAATCGTTTCGCCGCCGCCACGCCGCGCACCCACCGCGCGCCATCGATCGAAAAAGCCCAATGCCGATATCGATCTTTTCTATCGCTCACGGAAACTTGCTGTCACATAAACTTGCTCTGAACCCCCTGTGAGATTCCGGAAACAGGGTGGTCACTCCAGTCCGCTGCCCTTATTTCAACGGCGATCATGACGGAGGATCGCATTGTCGTTGTGTGATGAGGCGCGTCTGAAGGAACGGCGGTTCCGCCCGTGGCGCCGTCTGGCGCCGCTAACGCCATTGCTGCTCACCGGCTGTTCCGGCGGGCCGTTCCGCGTGTTCGACCCGAAGGGGCCGGTCGCCCGCGCGTCGCTGAATTTCACCATCATCGACGTCGTCGTGATGGCCTTCATCATCGTGCCGACGGCGTGCTTCATCCTCTGGTGCATCTGGCGCTACCGCCGCTCCCGCGCCGCCGCCTACAGCCCCGGCTTCAGCCACTCCCTGAAACTCGAAGCCGTCATGTGGGGAATCCCGATCGTCGTCGTCGCCGGCCTCGCCTATGCCTCCTACAACGGCACCTTCGCGGTCGATCCCTACGGCCCGCATGTCCTGCGCATGCCGGCGAGGGCAGGGCGCTCGCACCCGCTGAAGATCGACGTCGTCGCAACCGACTGGCAGTGGCTCTTCATCTATCCGAAGCAGCATGTCGCCAGCGTCGACCGGCTCGTCGTGCCCGCCGGCCGCAATGTCGAGTTCCGCCTGACCTCGACCAGCGTCGTCAACGACTTCTTCATCCCCCAGCTCACCGACATGATCGACGTGATGCCCGGCATGCGCACGAAGGATGCGA
>JAJZFF010000486.1:0-8030 GCA_021805485.1 Pseudomonadota bacterium | reverse complement strand
CCCGATCGTCGACGGCGCCTTCGTCTTCGCCGCCGGCGCGGCCGTCATCGTCATCGCCGCCATCACCCTCTCCGGCCGCTGGGGCTATCTCTTCCGCGAATGGCTGACGACGCTCGATCACAAGAAGATCGGCGTGATGTATGTCGTCATCGGCCTCGTCATGATGTTCCGCGGCTTCATCGACGGGCTGATGATCCGCACCCAGCAGGTGATGGCGGACGGCCCGCATTCGGCGGGCCACATGCAGGCCCTGCACGGCTACATCCCGCCCTTCCATTTCGACCAGATCTACAGCTCGCACGGCGTGATCATGATCCTGCTCGCCGTCACCCCGCTGCTCACCGGCCTGTCCAACATCATCGTCCCGCTGCAGATCGGCGCGCGCGACATGGCGTTTCCCTACCTCAACGCCGTCGGCCTCTGGCTCACCGCCGTCGCCGCGGCGCTGGTGATGCTCTCGCTCTTCGTCGGCGACTTCTCGCATGACGGCTGGATCGGCCTGATCCCGCTCACCGAACTGCCCTACAGTCCCGGCGTCGGCGTCGATTACTGGATGTGGGCGATCCAGATCGGCAGCGTCGGCACCACGCTCAACGCGATCAACATGATCGCGACGATCGTGAAACTCCGCGCTCCGGGCATGACCTGGTCGCGGCTGCCCTTCGTGGTCTGGACCTCGCTGACGACCAACATCATCGCGCTGACGGCCTTTCCCATCCTCGGCGTCGCCCTGGCGATGCTCGGCGCCGACCGCTATCTCGGCACCCATTTCTTCACCGCCGGGCTCGGCGGCAATCTGATGCTCTACACCAACCTGTTCTGGATCTGGGGGCATCCGGAAGTCTATTTCGTCGTCCTGCCGGCCTTCGGCTTCATCTCCGAAATCATCCCCACCTTCGCCGAAAAGCCGCTCTTCGGCTACGCGACGATGGTCATCGCCACCTTCGCCATCGGCGGCATTTCCTGGGGCGTCTGGCTGCACCATTTCTTCACCATGGGCGCCGGGCCGGGGATCAACATCTTCTTCAGCACCGCCACCATGCTCGTCGGCATCCCGACCGGCGTGAAGGTGTTCAACTGGGCGCTGACGCTCTGGCGCGGCCGCCTGCGCTTCGAGCCGCCGATGCTCTGGGCGCTGGGTGCCTTGTTCCTGCTCCTGGTCGGCGGCCTCACCGGCATGATGCTGGCCATCCCCGCCATCAACTACACGGTGCATAACAGCGTGTTTGTGGTGGCGCATTTCCACTGCATGATGCTGCTGATCGCCTACGCGATCTTCGGCGCCATCATCTTCTGGTTTCCCAAGCTCTTCGGCTTCCATCTCGACGCCCCCTCGGCGCGCGCGAATTTCTGGTCCTTCTCGGTGGGCACCGTGCTGGTCTTCGGCGCCATGTTCGCCCTCGGCCTGATGGGCATGACCCGCCGGCTCGACTATCTCTCCAACCCCGGCTACGAGCCGCTGCTGATCGTCGAGGAAATCGGCATCTTCTTCTACTGCGTCTCGGTCTACTACTTCGCGAAGATGATCTGGGTGAGCATCCGCGACCGCGCGCGCAACCGCGCCGGCGCCGATTGCTGGACCACCGGCCGCACGCTCGAATGGCTCACCCGCACCCCGGTGCCCTTCTACAACTACGCCGTCATTCCCGTCGTGAACGAGCGCGACGAACTGGCCTGGCGGCGCGAGCGCGGGGTCGAGTCGGTGCAGCCCGACATCACGGCGGACATCCATTTGCCGAAGAACACGGTGGCGCCGCTGCTGATCGGCGCGCTGTCCATGGGCTTCGGCTTCGGCATGGTCTGGCGGATCTGGTGGCTCGCCGGCCTCTCCCTGCTCGGGATCATCGCGGTCGTCATCGCCCGCTCCTTCGTGCGGCAGACCGAGTTCGTGCTCACCGCCGAGGAGTTGCGCCGGCACGAGGCCGGGCAGCACCTGTCCGACATTTCGGCCGACCATATCAGCCCGCCGGTCGCCGAGCTGGAGCTGTTCTCATGAGCGATACGGATCTCACCCTCTGGGTGCGCGGCGAGCCCCCCGCGCACGATGCGATCGGCACGCAGACCTACGGCTTCTGGCTCTACATGATGAGCGACGCGCTGATCTTCGCCGCCCTCTTCGCCTCCTACGGCGTGCTCGATCACGCCTGGAACGCCGCCGGCGGTCCCACCGCGCGCGCCATCGTCCACCCGGTCGAGGCCTTCTGGCAGACCATCCTGCTGTTCGGCGCCGTCCTGTCCGGCAGCCTCGCCATGGCCGGCATGAAGCGCCGCAGCCGGCCGGCGGCCGCCGGCTTCCTGCTGGTCGCGGCCCTGCTCGGCACCGGCTTCGTCGCCCTCGAACTGCGCGACCTGGTCACGCTGGTCATGGCCGGCGACACGCCCGAACGCAGCGCCTTCCTCTCGATGTTCTTCCTCCTCGTGGCCACCCACGGGCTGCACGTCATCTTCGGCCTGCTGTGGATGGGGGTGATGATCGTGCAGGTCCTCGCCTTCGGCTTCACCGCCCCGGTCGTCACGCGCCTGCTCAACATGCAGATGTTCTGGCAGTTCCAGGCGGCGATCTGGGTCTGCGTCTTCGTCTTCGTCTATCTCCAGGGAGCGATGTGATGTCCGCCCGCCACGCCGATCCGCTCGACCATCCCGAAATCGCCCTCGTCAGCGCGCCGGCCGCCGTGGCCGGCACGCTGCTGGCCCTGCTGGCGATGGCGGTCGCCCTGCTGCTCACGCTGATCCACGCCGGCACGCCGGCGATGCGGATGGCGGGCGCCGGCTGCCTCGCCGTCGTCGCCCTCGTCTCCCAGGCGCTGTTCCTCTTCCGCCTCGGCCTCGGCGAGACGCAGATCTGGAAGACGGTCGCCCTCGTCCTCGTCCTGCCGCTCTTCGTCGTCACCATCGGCCTGACCGACATCATGTTCCATTCCCTTCAGGCCCGCACCATGCTGGAGATCCCGCTGCACGGCGGCCTCGGCCCCTGAACGCCCGCGCGCGTTGACACACCGGGCGTGCGCGCGCGTTTACACCGCCTCCGTCCTCGCGCATCATCCCCTCATGCAGACGCAGCGCGACTGGGCCGCCCTGCTCGCGGCCGCGCAGGCGGGCGACCGCCGCAGCTACGAGGCGCTCCTGCGGGCCGCGCTGCCCTGGCTGCGCGCCCAGGCGCGGCGCGCTTTCCCCGCCGCCGGCGCCGCCGAATGCGAGGACATCGTGCAGGACACGCTGCTGGCCCTGCACCGGAACCTCCATCTGTTCGATCCCGCGCGCCCGGCCGAGCCCTTCCTGCGCGGCATCCTCCGCCTGCGCGGCGCCGACCGGCTGCGCGCCCGGGCCCGCAACCGCGGGCGCGAGACCCCGCTCGACGACCTGCCCGTAACCTCGCCTTCGCTCGCGACGAACGACATGCAGGAGAGGGCGCTCGATGCCGGGCGCCTCGCCGCGGCGATCGACGCCCTGCCGCGGCGCGACCGGGACGTGTTGACGATGCTCAAGCTGCGCGAAATGACCCTGGCCGAGGCCGCCGCCGCCACGGGCATGACCATCGGCGCGCTGAAGGTCGCCACCCACCGCGCCATCCGCCGGCTGCGCCAGGCGCTGAAGGTGACCGATGCAGACTGAGGACCTGATCACCGCCCTGGCCGGCGATCTCCGGCCGGTCCGCCGGCTGCCGTCCCCCGCCGGCCTGCTGGCGCGCTGGCTCGCCGTCACCCTGCCGGCGCTGGCGCTGATCACCCTGATCATGGGCCCCCGGCCGGATCTCGGCGCGATCCTCGCCGGCCCCGGCTTCCTCGCCGCCGAGGCGCTCGGCGCGCTCACCGCGCTGCTCGCCGCCCATGCCGCGTTCTGCGCCGGCCGGCCGGACCAGCCGGGCTGGAAACCGGCCCTGCCGGCGCTTGCCCTGCTGCTCTGGCTCGGCGAGCTGGGCCGGCAATGCGCCGTGCTCGGCCTGCGCGGCGCGGATGGCGCCCTGCGCCTGCATCTCGACCTCGTCTGCGTGCCCGCCATCGCGATCGCCAGCCTCGTGCCCGCCGCCGCGATGGTCGCCCTGCTGCGCGGGAGCGCCGCCTTCCGGCGCGGCCCGGCCGGCCTGTGCGGCGCGCTTGCGGCCTGCGCCGCCGCCGAGGTCGCGCTGCGGCTGTTCCACGGCTCGGTCAATCTGGTCACGCTGCTCGCCTGGCAGATGGGCAGCATGCTGGCGCTCGCCCTGATCGGCGGCCTGGTCTCCAGCCGCCTGCTGCGGGCGCTGTCCGCCCCCGCGCGCCGGCCGCGCGCGGCTTTATAACAATGCGCCGCTCGCGCGCCGCTCTGTAAAAATTTTTCACCGCACCTGCTCACTAGGTGCATAGTTTCACATGTTTACGTGAAAACTTCACAAAACCTTCTGACGCGCCGACCCCCGAGGTGTATCTGAATCGCATCACGCGTTTCCGGATAACAACGAGGGTTCGAATGACGTATCAGCAGACGATTGGCACGATGAGCGAAACGATCGCCGCGAAGGGCGCCGCCTGGGAGGGCATCTCGCCCGAGGCCGTGGCCCGCATGCGGCTGCAGAACCGGTTCCAGACCGGGCTCGACATCGCCCGCCACACCGCGAAGGTCATGCGCCAGGACATGGCCGCCTTCGATGCCGATCCCTCGCGCTACACCCAGTCGCTCGGCTGCTGGCACGGCTTCATCGCCCAGCAGAAGATGATCGCGATCAAGAAGCATTTCGGCACCACCAAGGGCCGCTACATCTACCTCTCCGGCTGGATGGTCGCGGCGATGCGCTCCGAGTTCGGCCCGCTGCCCGACCAGTCGATGCATGAAAAGACCTCGGTGCCGGCGCTGATCGAGGAGATCTACACCTTCCTCCGCCAGGCCGACGCCCGCGAGCTCGGCCTGCTCTTCCGCGAGCTCGACGCCGCCCGCGAGGCCGGCGACCTCGCGAAGCAGAAGGAGGTGCAGACCCGGATCGACAATTTCGAAACCCATGTCGTGCCGATCATCGCCGATATCGACGCCGGCTTCGGCAATGCCGAGGCGACCTACCTGCTGGCCAAGAAGATGATCGAGGCCGGTGCCTGCGCGCTGCAGATCGAGAACCAGGTGTCCGACGAGAAGCAGTGCGGCCACCAGGACGGCAAGGTGACCGTCCCGCACGAGGATTTCGTCCAGAAGATCCGCGCCCTGCGCTACGCCTTCATGGAGCTCGGCGTCGAGGACGGCGTGATCGTCGCCCGCACCGACTCGCTCGGCGCCGGCCTGACCAAGCAGATCGCCTATTCGAAGGAGCCGGGCGACATCGGCGACCAGTACAATTCCTTCCTCGACTGCGACGAGGTCGATCCCGCGCAGATCGGCAACGGCGACGTGCTGATCACCCGCAACGGCAAGCTGCTGCGCCCGAAGCGCCTGCCCTCCAACCTCTACCAGTTCCGTCCCGGCACCGGGGCCGACCGCTGCGTGCTCGACTGCATCAACGCCCTGAACAACGGCGCCGACCTGATCTGGATCGAGACCGAGAAGCCCCATATCGAGCAGATCGCCTCGATGGTCGATCGCGTGCGCGAGGTCATCCCGAACGCCAAGCTCGCCTACAACAACTCGCCCTCCTTCAACTGGACGCTGAACTTCCGCCAGCAGGTCTTCGATGCCTGGAAGGAGCAGGGCAGGGACGTCTCGGCCTTCGACCGCGCCCGGCTGATGAGCGCCGACTACGACGCGTCCGACCTCGCGGCCGAGGCCGATGAGCGCATCCGCACCTTCCAGCGCGACGCCGCGCGGCGGGCGAACATCTTCCACCACCTCATCACCCTGCCGACCTACCACACCGCGGCGCTGTCGACCGACAATCTCGCGAAGGAGTATTTCGGCGAGCAGGGCATGCTCGGCTATGTCGCCGGCGTGCAGCGCAAGGAAATCCGCCAGGCCATCGCCTGCGTGAAGCACCAGAACATGGCCGGCTCCGACATCGGCGACGATCACAAGGAGTATTTCGCCGGCGATGCCGCGCTGAAGGCCGGCGGCGCCCACAACACGATGAACCAGTTCGCGGCCTGATCCGCGGCGGCCCGGCACGCTCCGGGCCGCCATGCCGGCGCGGCGGGCTCAGCCCCGCCCGCCGGGCTCGTCCTCCCGCATGACGAGCGCCGCCGCCCGCTGCGCAAGGGTGGAGAACGCCTCCCGCCCCGTGGGCGTCAGATAGGGCTCGAACAGCGCCATCACCTGCCCGAACCCCCATTGCATCTGCTGCTCCGTCAGCCCGGCGGACGCGGTGCTGGTCCGCAGGTAATCCATCCAGTAGCTCGACACGATCCAGACATTGGTGACGAAGCTGCGGATCCGCCCGGCCGGAATCGCGAGGAACCCGTGCTCCGTGGCCAGCGCCATCACCCGCGCCACCGCCGCACTCGCCCGCGCCTGCACCTCCATGAACCGCCCCTTCAGCCCCGGCAGCCGGTGCTGCAGGTTGAACGCGTCGCGATAGAAGCACCGATAGCGCCACATCAGCGCGAACCAGCCGAGCTGGTACTCGGCATACGACTCCGCCGCCGCCGCGTCGCCCAGCTCCGCCTCCGCGACCGCGAGCTCCTCCTCCTGGAACCGCTCGAACAGGGTGGCGATCAGCAGCTCCTTCTTGCGGAAATGATAATGCAGGTTGCCCTCGCGCATCCCGCAGGCCGCCGCGATCTCGGCGACGGTCACGCCGAAGCCGCGCTCGTTGAACAGCCCGAGCGTCGCCTCCAGCACGCGCTGCCGCGTCGCTCCGGCCCGTCCGCCTGTCCCCGCCATGATCTTTTCGCCCCGACTCTTCGCTTGACCAAACTAGGGTATTCACCCTAATACTTTTCCCAATTAGGGCAAACACCCTAGCGCCGCGCCCGAATCCCGCATCGGCGGGCCGGCCACCGGAACGGAGGAACAACCATGCTCGACGCCGCCTCTCCCCGCGCCGAGGCGCAGGCCGCGGTCACCCGGGTCGACGTGCTGATCGTCGGCACCGGCTTTGCCGGCCTCGCCATGGCGATCCGCCTGCAGGAGGCCGGCTTCGGCAATCTCCTGCTGATCGAGAAGGCCGCCGAGGTCGGCGGCACCTGGCGCGAGAACACCTATCCCGGCGCCGCGTGCGACATTCCCTCGCATCTCTACTCGCTGTCCTTCGCGCCGAAATCCGACTGGTCGCGCCTCTTTCCCCGCCAGCCCGAGCTCTACGCCTATCTGCGCGACGTGGCGGACCGCTTCTCCCTCCGCCCGCTGATCCGCTTCGGCACGGCGCTGATCGAGGCGCGGTGGGACGAGGCGCGCAGCCTCTGGGTCGCCGCCACCACCACCGGCACGATCGAGGCGCGCGTCCTCGTCGGCGGCATGGGCCCGCTGCACTGGCCCTCCATCCCCGAGCTGCCGGGCATCGAGGCCTTCGCCGGCCCGCGCTTCCACTCCGCCACCTGGCGGCACGATCTCGATCTCGCCGGCAAGCGCGTCGCGGTGATCGGCACCGGCGCCTCCGCCATCCAGTTCATCCCCGAAATCGCCAAGGTGGCGTCGCATGTCACCGTCTTCCAGCGCACCCCGCCCTGGGTGCTGCCCCGGCACGACCGCCCGGTGCCCGAGCTCTGGCAGCGCCGCTTCGCCCGCCATCCGTGGATGCGCCGCCTGTTCCGCCAGTCGCTGTTCTGGGTGCACGAGGCCCGGGTGCTCGGCTTCCTCGGCAACCGGCGGGCCCAGCGCGCCGGCGAGGCGCTCGGCCGGCGGAACATCGCCCGCGCGATCAAGGACCCCGTCCTCGCCGCGAGCGTCACGCCGGACTACCGCCAGGGCTGCAAGCGCACCCTGCTGTCGGATGACTACTACCCCGCCCTGGCCCGCCCGAATGTCAGCCTGACCACCGCCGCCGTGGCCGAGGTGCGCGCCCGCTCCATCGTCGATGCCGGGGGCGTCGAGCACGAGGCCGACGTCATCATCTACGGCACCGGCTTCGAGGTCACCACCGCCTTCCGCCATCTCCGCCTGGTCGGCCGCGGCGGGATCGAGCTGAACCGCTTCTGGGCCGA
>JAJZFF010000606.1 GCA_021805485.1 Pseudomonadota bacterium | reverse complement strand
TGGGCAGGCCGATCGCGATCTCGATCGGCAGCCGGTTCTCGCCGCGATAGGAATAGCCGACCTTCATGCCGCCGAAGAGGTCCTGGATCGTGTCATAGACATCGGCCTGCCGCACGCCGAAATATTCGAGCCGGTCCTGGTCGATCGCGATATGGAGCTGCTTCTGCCGGTGCCCCCAGGAATCGTCGACATCGACGATATAGGGCACCTTCCTGAACAGCTTCTTGACCTCCTGTGCCACGGCAAGCCGCGTTGCCTCGTTCGGCCCGTAGATCTCGGCGAGCAGCGTGGCAAAGACCGGCGGGCCCGGCGGCGCCTCGACCACTTTCAGCACCGCCCCCTGCGGCAGGGGCAGGCGCTTGAGCAGGCGCCGGCGCAGCTCGCCCGCGATCTGGTGGCTCTGTTGCGACCGCTCACCCTTGGGCGACAGCATCACGTGCAGGTCGCCCTGCCAGGGCTGGTCGCGCAGGTAATAATGCCGCACCAGCCCGTTGAAATCGAAGGGCTGCGGCGTGCCGGCGTAAACCTGCATGGATCGCACCTCTTGCATCGTCCCGGTGATCCGCGCGGCGGCGAACAGCGTTTGCTCGGTCTGCTGCACCGGGCTACCGGCGGGCAGGTCGATCAGCACGTTCAGGCTCGACTTGTTGTCGAACGGCAGCAGCTTCACCGTCACCGCCTCGGTATAGAACATCGCGCAGGCGGCAATCGTGGCGATGCCGACGAGCGCCAGAAACAGCCCGGCGCGCCGCCGTGTGCGCAGGATCGGTGCGGCAACGGCGCGGTAGAGCCGCCCCAGCCGGTCGGGATGCGCCGCCGCCGCTCCCGCCTCGTGGGCGAGGGCAGGGGTCGTCAGTTCGAGGAACTCGATGTCTCCGGCCCGGTCTTCCTCGGTGAAGCGGTCGCGCCCGGCCAGCTTGTACATCAGCCAGGGGGCGATGATCATCGCGGCGAAGAACGAGAACATCATCGCCGCCGAGGCATTCACGGGGATCGGCGCCATATACGGCCCCATCAGCCCGGAGACGAACAGCATCGGGAGCAGGGCCGCGATCACCGTCAGCGTCGCGACCACGGTCGGGTTGCCCACCTCCGCCACCGCCTCGATCGCCGCCCGCCGGCGCGAGCGCGTGCCCGGCATCGCCCAGTGCCGCGCGATGTTCTCCACCACCACGATCGCGTCGTCCACCAGGATGCCGATTGCGAAGATCAGCGCGAACAGGCTCACCCGGTTGATCGAGTAGCCCATCATTTCGGAGGCGAACACGGTGGCGAGGATCGTCGTCGGAATCACCACCAGCGTCACCACCGCCTCGCGCCAGCCCACCGCGAAGGCGATCAGCACGACGATGGAAATCGTCGCCAGCCCGAGATGGAACAGCAACTCGTTCGCCTTCTCGTTGGCGGTGCGCCCGTAATCCCGCGTCACCTGCACCGAGATGTCGGAGGGGATCAGCGATCCTTCCAGGCTCTTCACCCGCGTCAGCGCGGCGTCGGCCACCACCACGGCGTTGCTGCCCGCGCGCTTGGCCAGCGCCACCGTCACCGCCGGCGCCGTGTGCCACGCCTTGCCCTCATGGGTGAGGGCGAAGACATGGCTCTGCAACGGCGCCGGCCCGACGACGACATGCGCGACATCCCGCAGATAGACCGGCCGCCCGTCCCGCGTGGTGATCAGCAGCAGGCCGATATCCGGCACGCCGAACAGCGTCTGCCCCGCCGCCACGTCGCGCAGCCCGCCGCGGTCGAACACCCGCCCGGCGATGAAGCTGCGATTGGCATCGGCGACCCGTGCCGCGAGCTGCTGCAGCGTAACGCCATAGAGCATCAGCTTGTCCGGTTCCGGCTCGACGCGGATCTGCATCGGGTCCGACCCTGCGATATAGCTGAGCCCGACATTCGGCACCTTGATCAGCTGGTCCTGCAGCTTGGTCGCGATCTGCGACAGCGCGCCCTGGGTCCAGTGCGTCGCCGCCCCCGGCTTCGGCGCAAGCGTGAGGGTGAGGATCGCGACATCGTCGATCCCCCGCCCGACCACCAGCGGCGGTGGAATGCCGATCGGGATGCGGTTCATGTTGGCGCGGATCTTGTCGTTCACCCGCACCACCGCGGCATCCTCGTTGGTCCCCACCTCGAAGCGGGCGGTGACCAGAACCTGATCGTCGCGGGTCTCGCTGTAGATGTGCTTGACGCCCGGAATCGCCTTCAGGATCGTCTCGAGCGGCTTGGTCACGAGTTCCGCGGCATCGGCCGCCTTGAGCCCGTTCGCCTGCACCATCACGTCCACCATCGGGACATGGATCTGCGGGTCCTCGTCGCGCGGAATGGTGGTGATGGCGACCAGCCCGGCGGCCAGCGCCGCGAGCAGGAACAGCGGCGTCAGCGGCGAGCGGATGAAGGCGCGGGCGAGCCGCCCGGAAATGCCGAGCCTCACGGCCGCACCAGCACGTCGCCCGGCACGAGGCCGGCGAGGATCTGCAACCCGTCGGGCATCGCGCGGGTCGGCAGCGGAAGGCCCCGCTGCACCGGCGCGTCGATCACGCTGCCATCCTTCTGCCGCAGCTTCACGTAATCCTGGCCGAAGCGGGTGAACACGAAGCCGGACGGCACCACGATCGTCCGCCGCTCGCCTGCCGGCACGAAAACGCGCACGCGCTCGCCCACGAAATAGCTGCCGATCCCCTTCACCTCGGCATCGGCGCGCACATCCCCGGCGACGATCTGCGGATAGACCAGGGTGATGCGGCCGAATTGCGCCCCGGCCAGGCCGAATTCGCCGCCATCCAGACGCACCATGTCGCCCGCCTTCAGATGCAGCGCGTGCCGTTCGGGAATCCTGAGGCGGAGAATGAAATTCTGCTCGGCGACGGTGGCGATCGCCTCTCCCGGCAGCACCACCGTGCCATCGGTCACCGGCACGTTCAGCACCCGCCCGGCGATCGGCGCCAGCACCGCGCCCTCGTTCTGCTGTTGTGCCGCGACGGCGCGCTGCGCGATCCGCGCGCGGAGCGTGCTGGCGGCAACGTCCACCGCCGTCCGCGCCTGGTCGAGCTGCTGGCGCGACACCGCGCCACTATGCGCCAGCGCCTCGGTGCGCCGCAGATCGGTCTGCGCCTGGTCGAGGCTGGCCCGCAGCCCCGTAATCTCGGCATCCAGCGCCTTGATCTGCAGTTCCAGTTTCTGGTCGTGCACGGTGGCGATGACCTGCCCCGCCGTCACGCTGTCGCCATCACGCACGACAAGAGCGGTGACCGTCCCGCCGATCCGCGTGCGTGCCGGCACCACGTTGCGGCTTTCGACGGTCGCGAACACCGCCTTCTGGTCCGGCACCATGCGGGCGGCGACGGTGAAGGTCGATGCAGGTGTTGCGGCACCCGCCGGCGCCGCCCCGAACAGGAGCAGGAACGGCAGCAGCAGCGAGAGGAGGAATGGCTTGCGGGGCATGCTGTCGTTCCTTGTCGGGGACGGTGCGGCGGGCGGTAGGTCAGCGGCGGTCGACCACCTGGCCGGTGGCGGAATCGAGCGAGACATACGGCATCCCCGCCGCCTTCCACGCCATCATCCCGCCGGCGAGATGGGCATTCACCGCGATGCCCGCCGCGTTGCACTTCGCCGCCGCCATCGCCGAGCGCTTGCCCGAGCCGCACTGGAAGACGATGGGCTTGTTGGGATCCTGCGGCAGCATCGCCGGATCGAAGGTGGAGAGCGGGAACAGCAGCGCGCCGTGAATGCGCTCCACCGCGAATTCCTGCGGCTCGCGCACATCGACCAGCAGGATGCGGCCGGCGCGCAGGTCGTCGTGCACGGTGGCAGGGTCGAGGTCGCGCAGAGGTGAAGGTGTCGTCATGTCGAAATCTCCGTTGTCGATGAAGGATCGGGCGCCGCGCAGGAGGCACCGTCGGGCACGCAGTAGATACCGGCCAGCGCCGAAATCACCGTGCGCGCCGGTGCGCTGGCGATGCAATACCGGATGCTCTGCCCTTCGCGCCGCGCGGTCACCAGCCCGTCCTTGCGCAGCAGCGCCAGGTGCTGGGAGACCGCGCTGTCGCGGATCTGCAGGAATGCGACCAGTTCGCCCACCGACCGCTCGCCGTCGAGCAACTGGCAGAGAATGAGCAGGCGGTGCCGGTTGGCCAGCGACTTCAGCAGGTCGCTGGCCTCGTCGGCCGCCAGGTTCATCGCGTCGATATCCAGTTTCATACTTGCGTATATACGAATATATGCATATATTGTCAATCGTGGCGGCGCCGGATCGTCCGGCCGCACCGCGCATCGGCAGTTTTCTCCCGGCTGTCCGCGCGGGCGTTGATCCAGGTCAAGCCGGCGTCGCCGCAAACCAATTAACATCGGTTCGGGCGCGGCGGAGCGCCGCCTTCGCCGGATCGCTCGGAAAGGCAGGAAAGCATGGCAGAGATTGTGGTCCTTGGCGCGGGACTCGGCGGCACGCTCGCCGCGTTCGAAACCGCGGGACAGATCAGGCCGGAAGACAGGATCACCCTGATCGGCGAACGGAACACATTCCAGTTCACTCCGTCCAACCCGTGGGTCGCCGTCGGCTGGCGCGACCGCGCCGAGATCGAGGTCTCGCTCGACAAGGTGACGCGCCGCAAGAACATCACCTTCCGCACCGAGGGCGCCGCCCGCGTGCATCCGGCCGAAAACCGTGTCGAGCTCAATGGCGGCGATAGCATTCCCTACGACTATCTGATCATCGCCACCGGCCCCGAACTCGCCTTCGACGAGATTCCCGGCTGCGGCCCGCAGCAGAACACGGTTTCGATCTGCCAGACCGATCATGCCGCCTCCGCCTTCGAGGTGTTCGAGCGTTTCTGCGCCAACCCCGGGCCGGTCGTGGTCGGCGCCGTGCAGGGCGCGTCCTGCTTTGGCCCGGCCTACGAATTCGCCTTCATCCTCGACCGCGAGCTGCGCAAGCGCCGCCTGCGCAGCAAGGTGCCGATGACCTTTGTCACCTCCGAACCCTATATCGGCCATCTCGGGCTCGATGGGGTGGGCGACACCAAGTCGCTGATGGAGAGCGAGCTGCGCCACCGCCACATCAAATGGGTGACCAACGCGAAGATCGCCTCGGTCGGGACCGACACGGTGGTGGCCGAGGAAGTCGGTACCGATGGCCAGACGGTCGCGACCCACGAACTGCCCAGCCGATTCACCATGTTCCTGCCCGCCTTCCGCGGCGTGCCGGCGCTGCGCGGCATCGAGGGGCTGGTCAATCCGCGCGGCTTCGTGCTGATCGACGAACACCAGCGCAACCCGACCTATCCGAACGTCTTCAGCGTCGGCGTCTGCGTCGCGATCCCGCCCGTGGGCAAGACGCCGGTGCCGGTCGGCGTGCCGAAAACCGGTTTCATGATCGAATCGATGGTCACCGCCACGGCCCATAATATAGGCGCGCTGCTGCGCGGCGAGGAACCGCATGCGCGGGCGACATGGAACGCCGTCTGCCTCGCCGATTTCGGCGATGGCGGTGTGGCCTTCGTCGCCCAGCCGCAGATCCCGCCGCGCGACGTCAACTGGGCCTCGACCGGCGCCTGGGTGCATCTCGCGAAAGTCGCCTTCGAGAAGTATTTCCTCCGCAAGATCCGCGCCGGCGAGAGCGAGCCCTTCTACGAGCGTTTCCTGATGAAGCAGCTCAATATCAGGAAGATTCACCACAACGACCGGAAGCCGGCGAAAGGGGCGGGACATGGCTGACGCAACCCATCTCGTCTGTCCGCATTGCGGTGCTGTGAACCGCATCCCGCCGGCGCGCCCGGCCCGCGCCGCGCAATGCGGCGCCTGCCACCGCAAGCTGTTCGACGGCCATCCCGTCGAGGTCGACCAGGCCGGCTTCGAGCGCCACGCCGAGCGGGACGGGATTCCCCTCCTGCTCGATGTCTGGGCGCCCTGGTGCGGACCATGCCGGATGATGGCGCCGCAATTCGAGCAGGCCGCCACCATCCTCGAACCGGAGGTCCGGCTGCTCAAACTCAATGCCGACGAGGCGCCGGAGGTTTCCGCCCGCCTCGGCGTGCGTGGCATTCCGGCGCTGTTCCTGCTCAGGGGCGGCCGGGTGATCGGCCAGAGCGCCGGGGCCATGAGCGCGCAGGCCATCGTCGATTTCGCGCGCCGTCACCTCGCGGCGGCGGCGTGATTTTCAGCGCATCATCCGAGCAGATGGAGTCATCTGATCGGATAAAGATGCTCTGGTTATCAATATGATAGAGCACTGCATCCGATCCAAGGGGATCGGAAAGTGCTCCAGGGCAAGGGACATGCCGTCATGAATGTGGACAAGACCGTTCTCAGCTTCGCGGGTTTCATGGTGCTGCTCAGCCTCGCGCTGGGCTGGCTGGTCAGCCCGTGGTTCTACGTCCTCACCGCGCTGGTGGGGCTCAACCTGCTTCAGGCCGGCATCACCGGCTTCTGCCCCGCCGCGATGCTGCTGCGGCGGCTCGGGGTGAAGCCGGGCTGCGCCTTCCGCTGAGCGTGCCCCCGGCCGCTCAGCGATAGCGGCCGTGGCGTTGCAGCACCTCGATCTGGTATCCATCCGGATCGGCAACGAAAAAGAACCGCGCGAGCAGGGTGGCATCGCGCTTGAACTCGACGATCTTGCGCGGCGCCCAGCCCGCCGCCTCGAAACGCGCGTGCTCGGCATCCAGATCGTTGACGCAGAAGGCGATATGGCCATAACCGTCGCCGAGCGCATAGGGTTCGGCTCGGCCCTTGTTGACCGTCAGTTCGATTTCGAAATCATTTTCCGTATTGCTCATGTAGACCAGCGTGAACGTGTCGAAATCGAGCCGGTCGGCGATCGCAAGCCCGAAAGCCTGCGTGTAGAACGCGACCGAGCGCGCCTCGTCGAGCACGCGGATCATGCTGTGGATTGCCTTGGCCATGCGCCGTCCCTCCTGTTGTCCGATACGCCTCTATACGGGCGAGCCGCCCGCCTCCCAACCCGGGCGGCGGCGCTTTCGTATCCGCGCCGGCCCGGCCGTGACCCGAAGCAGAACAGGCACCGCGCGGGATCGCTCCGTTTCTGAACAGCGCGCAGCAGGCACAGGCCCCCCATCCGGCACGAAAGCCTTGGTTTCGGTCATTCTTGCCGTGCTGGCACCACGTTTGCAGGAGATGATCCCAAACCGGGCCCCATGCCCGAAGCCGGCGCCACGAAGGCGGCGGCGGGGAGGAACGATGTGCAATCTTCTGCAAGGCCGCGATCCTGCGGATTTCGCCCAGACCAGCCGCTCGGTCCGGCTCTCCGGCCGGTCGACCAGCGTGCGGCTCGAACGCGTCTTCTGGGATACGCTGGGCGAGATCGCGGCGACGGAGAGCGTTTCCGTCCCCCGCCTGATCGCCCTTCTGCATGACGAGGCGGAGGACTGGTTCGGCGACATCGACAATCTCGCCTCCCTGCTGCGGACCGCCTGCATTCTCTATCGCCGCCAGAGCCCCTGAACGCCCTCAGGACGGTGCCGCCTCACTGCCGATCCGGTTCTCGGCAATCCAGCGCGCGGCAAGCACCAGCGTGCCCATGGTGAATTCCCGCCCGTGCCGCGCCACCATCTCCTCCGAAAGCTGGGCGACGCGCTGGAAGAACTCGTCCTTGCTCCGTTCCTCGTCAGTCATCTGCACCTGCATGTCCGTCATCCTCTCTGCGTGTGGTCACTTGAACATCCGGTCCGGAAACGCCGTGATGCTCACCATCCCGTCCGCCCCGGTGGCGGCGAGGTAATGCCCGTCATCCGACCAGTCGAGCGCCGTCACCGCGCTGCCGCCGGGGCGGACGAGGAGTTCGTCCCGCCCGCCGATCTGGACGAGCAGGATCTGGCCATTGGCGTAGCCGGCCGCGACGAGCGGCCGCGCCGGATGGGCGGCAACGCACTCCACCGCCACCAGCCCCGCCCGGCCGCTCACCAGCGCGCCGGTCATGTCGCCATCGAGCGGCGGCGTAGCCATCGACCATGCGGCGACACGATACGCGCCGGACGCCACAAATGCCGCGGCCGGCCCGCTCCATGCGGCATCGCGCGTCGCCATCGGGAAGCCGGTGACGGTGCCGCTGCGCCCGCCCTCGCAATCGACCATCAGGAACCCGCCCTCCTCCAGCGTGCAGGCGAGCCAGGCCTCGTCGTCCCGCCAGGCGAGCGACAGCGGCCGCGACAGCAGGCCGAACACTATCGGCGCCCGACCGCTGCCGTCGATCGCCACGATGCTCAGGCTCTCGCTCCGCGCAATGGCGAGATGCCGTCCCGAAGGTGAGAGGCGGATGCCAACGATCTCGCCGTCACCATCATCCGCCAGCGCGTCGGACAGGACGCCGGCACCCTGGCACAACCGCACCGCATCGCCGCCCGCCACCGCGGTAATCGCGACCGAAGCCGCATGATCGAGCGCGATCACCGGGCCTTCGATCCGCACCCGCGTGCCGCGCACCGCCCCGTCCGGCCCCAGTACGACAACCTCGCCGTCACGCGTGCCGGCCAGAAATCCGCCGCCATCGCCCGCGGCAATCGGCGGCGCGCCGTCGTGCAGCACGGGAGAGATGGCAAGCGGTGCGGGCGGTCGCGCGCGGGGGCGGATCGTCGCCTGACCGACGTCGCCACTGATCCGGATCCGCGCTTCCGGCGGCTCTGGATCCTCCATCGCCGCGATGGCCACAGTGCCGTCTGCGCAGGCAAAGGCGAGGGTTGCGCCGTCGCCGGCGAAGCACAGCGCGCCGGCCGGTGCCGCGCAGTGCCAGACGCGGCCGAGCAGATCGAAAAGCGTGAGCGTTCGTGGGCTGGCCTGGTTCATCGCACCTTTCCTCCGTTCAGTCGTCGGTCATCGCCGCCAGCAACTGGTCGATCTCGAACATCTCGGCCTCCACCGTCTCGATCCGCGCTTCGCAGGCGGCCTGCGCATCGCGCAGCGTGGCGGCTTCGTCGGTGGCGGCACGCAACTGGCCCGGCGCCGGCGGCGCGTCGCCATCGTCCTCGGCCTCCAGCCGCTGGATATCGATCTCGATGGCGGCGATGTTCTGCAACACGCGCAGCGCCTCGGCATTCAGTCCGCACATGACGCCGACGAGTTCGAGGCGGCGGCCCAACAGCCGCCGCCGTTCGGCCATCGCGCCGCTCATGGCGTGGCCTCCGGCGGCGAAGGAGCCTCGAAATCGGCGAGTTGCCGCGGCAGGTCTGGAAGTTGCGCGCGGAACCTGGTTTCCGCCATCTCGATGTGGCTCTTGAGCTGGTCCCATATATCGATCCGCATCAGCGACGCGGTGTCGCCGGTCAGCCGCTCGATCTCGCCGATCCCGAACTGCCGCGAAAGCGCGACGCCGGAAAACACGAACTCCCGCAGCAGGGCGGCGTGCCGCTCGACGAACAGCCGGATCATCGGGTGCGTCTCCTGCGTCACCCCCGCTGCCGCGAGCGCCTCGGCAATGAACGTCTCGAAATGGCGCTGCATGCGGTGCTGGCTCTCGCCGAGAAACGTCATCGAGAATACGAGATCGCGCGACATCAGCCCCATGAGCTGGTCGACCGCGTCGCCCTCGTTCCAGGTGGATGCAGTCGGATATCGGCCTCGCCGCTTCTTTTCCGACACCTTTGACTCCTCGGTCCGATCGGGCGGCAGAACCGCGACGATCTTCTGAGGTCAAGACTTAGCTTCCGGCCCGCGGCAAAGTCAATTTGATAACTCGTGGCAAAAGACAAAGATGTTCGGAATGACAACAGTATTACAGCTGTCATTTACAGGTGTAAGATTTCTTTACATCTCATGTGTCCGGCGCAGTGCGGCCTTGCGCGATAAACGGCACATGCCCCGGCTTTCCGCGGCCCGCTGGCCTTGGCACGCGACTTGCTAATGACCGTTGCAGAAGAAACTCATCGCGCCAGGCGCGGTACCACAAGAACGAAGGAACGGAGGAAACATGGCTGGTCGACGACGTAATTCTGTCGTTGCCAGACCGGATCGTTCGCAGACCTTTGCCGTGATCCACTGGGCGGGATTGATCCCGCCGACAACTCGAACGGCGGCGTGTGTGAGCCGCTTTCCGCCGGGGTCAGGGGACCCGGGCGCAAACAGGTGGAGGTTTGAAGACATGACGTCCTTGACGCTCAACAAGATTACCTCGCAGCGCGGCATATCCGTCGGCGAGGCGACCAAGAAGATTTCCGATCTCGGTTGGAACCCGACCTATGTCCAGGAAGCGATGACCTTCCCGACGGACTACAAGATCACCAAGGCACCGCGCGATCCGATGAAGCAGGTGCTGCGCTCCTACTTCCCGATGCAGGAAGAGAAGGACAACC
>JAJZFF010000156.1 GCA_021805485.1 Pseudomonadota bacterium | reverse complement strand
CGACGAAGATCCATCGATAGTGGTTGGCCCATCCATGCCGGCCTCCTTCACCAGCACGGATTCTGAATCAGAAATCAACGCCAATGGGAATCCCCTCGCGATTCAGACCGGTCGAAAGCCGCTCTAGCCGCGCAGAATGGTCCGCCCGGCGAAGCGCCCCGCGATGTCGAGTTCCGCCTCGATGCGGATCAGCTGGTTATACTTCGCCACCCGGTCCGACCGCGCCAGCGACCCGGTCTTGATCTGCCCGGCATTGGTCGCCACCGCGATGTCGGCGATCGTCGCATCCTCGGTCTCGCCCGAACGATGGCTGATCACCGCCGTCATCCCCGCCCGCTGCGCCAGTTCCACCGCTTCCAGCGTCTCGCTCAGCGTGCCGATCTGGTTCACCTTGATCAGGATCGAATTGGCCGACTTCGCCGCGATCCCGCGCCGCAGCCGTGTCGGGTTGGTGACGAACAGATCGTCGCCCACCACCTGCATGGCGCCGCCGAGTGTGCTTGTGAAATGCGCCCAGCCCTCCCAGTCATCCTCTGAAAGCGGATCCTCGACCGAGATGATCGGAAAGCTCTTCGCCAGTGCCGCGATATAGTCGGTCATCCCCCCGGCATCGAGCACCTTGCCCTCGCCCTCAAGGTGATACCTGCCGTCCTTGTAGAATTCGGTCGCCGCGCAATCGAGCGCGAAGGCAATGTCCTCGCCGGCCCGGTATCCAGCAGCCTCGACGGCGCGCGTCATGAAGCCCAGCGCCTCCTCGGCCGATTTCAGCCCAGGCGCGAACCCGCCCTCATCACCGACATTGGTGTTGTGCCCGGCATCGTGCAGGATCTTCTTCAGCGCCTGGAATACTTCCGAGCCCATCCGCACCGCCTCGGCGATGCTCGCGGCCCCCACCGGCTGGATCATGAATTCCTGGATGTCGATCGGGTTGTCCGCGTGCTTGCCGCCATTGATGATGTTCATCATCGGCACTGGCAGGGTGCGGGCATAGACTCCGCCGAGATAGCGGTAGAGCGGCAGCCCGATCTCGTCCGCCGCCGCCTTGGCGACGGCGAGCGAAACGCCGAGAATCGCATTCGCCCCCAGGCGGGCCTTGTTGGGCGTCCCGTCGAGATCGATCATCGTCTCGTCGATTGCGACCTGCTCGCTGGCATCCATCCCGCCGATCGCATCGAAGATCTCGCCCTCGACCGCCTCGACCGCGCGTTGCACGCCCTTGCCGCCGAACCGCGCCGGCTCACCATCGCGCAACTCGACGGCCTCATGCGCCCCGGTCGAGGCACCGGAGGGCACAGCGGCGCGTCCCATCGCGCCCGAATCCAGGATGACATCGACCTCGACGGTCGGATTGCCGCGGCTGTCGAGAATTTCCCGTGCGGTGATATCGGCGATGGCGCTCATCTGATCTCCCCTTTTGCAGTGCAACCGGGGCATACGCGCAAGGGCGGCCCGGCGCAATCAGCGGAGCAAAAACATCCCCTCGACCTCGACCGCCGCGTTGAGCGGCAGCGAGGCGACGCCCACGGTCGAGCGCGCATGCCGCCCCGCCTCGCCGAAAATCGCCACCGCGAGGTCCGATGCCCCGTTCATCACTTTCGCGTGCTCGGCGAAATCCGCCGTCGCCGCAATGAACCCGCCGAGCCGCACCACCTGGGCAACGGCATCGAGTCCGCCCTCGACATGCGCCTCGATCTGCGCGAGCACGTTGATAAAACAGGCCCGCGCTGCCGCAGTCCCGTCCTCGACCGTCACTCCGTCGCCGAGCTTTCCCGTCACCGCGAGCTTGCCGCCCGCGAGCGGCAACTGCCCGCTGACGATCGCCATTCCACCGGCGACCACCACCGGCACGTAATTCGCCACGGCCTTCGCCGCGGGCGGAAGGGTTATGCCGTTCTCGGCGAGGCGCGCGCGTATATCCATGGATCAGCTCACGAGTTTCAGGACGGGACGCTGGCGCTTCGGCCGGCCGGTTCCGGTCTCCGGCAGGTCCAGCGGCAGCAGCGGAGCGGTGGCATCGACACCAGCCGCATCGTCGGCAAGGTCGAGCGCCGCGAGATCGGGCCGCTGCGAATAGGTCGCGGCCAGGTGCCGGAACACATAGTCGAGGAGCGAGGTCGCCTGGCTGATCATTGCGTCGCCTTCCACCGCGCCGGCGGGCGCGAAGCGGGTGAAGGCAAATTCATCGACGAATTCATCCAGAGGCACGCCATGCTGCAACCCGATGCTGACCGCGCCGGCGAACGCCTCGGCCATGCCGCGCAGCGTTGCGGAGTCCTTCGGTAGCGAGATCATGATCTCGCCCAGCCGCCCGTCCGGATATTCACCGGTGCGCAGGAATAGCCGGTGCCCGCCCACCGAAACCTTCTGGGTGTAGCCGCCGCGGCGCGCCGGCAGCTTGCCGCGCCCGGCGGAGGCCGCGCGCGGCGCGGGGAGGGACGGCACCTCGGGCAGGATGGCGCAGACCGGTGCGATGGCCTCGCGCATTGCGGCGATGCCGGCGGCATCGGTCACGCCGAACGGATCGGCGCCGGCCAGGCTCGCGGCCAGCGCCGACTCGGCCGTACGGCCGGAGGCGGCAAGCCGCGCCCGCGCCCAGCGGGCGAGCCCGCCCTCGGAGTCCAGCGCCGAGAGCGGTGCTGCGATCCCAACCGTCTCGACGTCGAGCAGCATCTCCACCGGCCCCGGCGGCAGCAGCCCGGTCAGGCTGCGATGCTGGCGCAGGCCGCACGCCAGGGCCCGCTCGCGCGCGTCGAGCAAGGCGGCGCGCAGGCTGGGCTGGGCGCAACTGGCGGGAACCGGAACCGGCGTGATGGCGCATCCCGGCGCGATGCCCCGCGCCAGCAGCCCGGCCGAGGCGATATCCGCATGGGCGGCGAGCAGCGCGCCGATCGTCGCGGCCACGTCGCGCGCCGTGGGGCTCGCGTAATCGATATCGAGGCGCGCCAGCAGCAGGGCGAGGTCGGCCATGCCGAGTGCGAGGCGCTGGGCCGAAGGTTGTGCCAGCGAGAGGGCGAGCACCGCGTGTTCGACCGCCCCGCCGAACGCGGCAGCGTCGAACATGCCGCTCTCGTCGAGGAACTGCGGCAGGTTGAAGACGAAGCCAGGCACCGGCTCGGCACGGCCCTGCCAGATGCCAGGGCTCGGCGCGGCGCGGCGCGTTGCGACCAGCCGGTGCAGCGTGGACGCGACATCCTCGCCGCGACCCAGACGCTCCGCGGCGGCGGCAAGCGGCGCGATCCAGGCATCGGCCGCCTGGTCGACCCCGATCATCGAGCGATCGGCGCGTAGCGCCACCAGCCCGGCGGCGGCCTGATCGCTCCAGTCGGCAGGAATGATGGCGGGTTCGGGTGCGGCATCGGGATCGATCCCGATCTCGACCCGTTTGAGCCGGATGCCGCGCCACGCGCGGTGCGGTGTCGGGCGATGCCTGCTGGCGGGATCCTTCCTCATGCCCTCAGCCTAACGTGTTCCTCATGGGGTTTCCAGCGGCGGTCGGCGTCATCTTGTGGAAAATTCAGGTCACGGCCACAAAATCTTGTGGATAAGCCGGGGGGCACATGTGCCGGCGCGCGGATGGACCGATCCGACCGTCTCCTGTATAGCAGGCGGCATGAACGAACACCGTGATACGGCAGATGCGTCAACGGTTCCGACGCTGGCTTCGCTCGGCGGTCTGCGCCGGCTGATCGCCAATCCCGGGCTGACGTTGCACACGCTTCGCCACGGCCTGATGGTAGGGCAGGACAGTTTCGGCAATCGCTATTTCGAGGAACGCAGGGCCAGCAGGCCCGACGGCCGCAAGCGCCGCTGGGTGATCTATGCCGGCGGCGCGCGGGAAGCCTCGCTAGTGCCGCCCGAATGGCATTCCTGGCTGCATTTCACGACCGACGCCCCGCTCTCCGAGGCTTCGCGCCGCCCCTGGCAGAAGCCGCACCAGCCGAATCTGACGGGAACGCCTGGTTCCTACCGGCCGCGCGGCCACGATTATCGCGGCGGCACGCGGGGGATGGCCACGGGCGATTACGAATCCTGGACGCCGGAAGGCTGAGCGGCAAGCTGCTGCGCCGGAAGCCGGAAAGGGTGAGATGAAGAATCGGGTATCGGAAATCATCGCGGGCCTGGTCGTGATCGTCGCGGCCGCCGTCTTTCTCGCCTATGCGGCGTCGCGAACGCGCACCGTAGGCGGCACGGGATATGACTTGCGCGCGAGTTTCGGCAGCATCGGTCCGCTCACCGTCGGCTCTCCGGTCAAGATCGCCGGCGTCACGATCGGCGAGGTGACCCGCACCTCGCTCGACCCGCAGACCTATGCCGCGATCGTACAGTTCCGCATCCAGCCGGACGTCAAGATTCCGAAGGATAGCAGCGCGGCGATCGAGAGCGCGTCGCTGCTGGGCAGCGATTATCTTTCGATTTCGCCCGGCGGTTCCGAAACCATGTTGAAGCCCGGCCAGGCAATCACCGCAACGCAGTCGGCCATCAACATCGAATCGCTGCTCGGCAAGTTCGTCTTCAGCGCCGCAAACCTGGCGACCTCGACAGCGAAGGCAAACGGCGGCGGCACTTCGGTACCGGCCCCGAAATGAGCCTCCGTCGCGCCGGCGCCGTCGTTCTGGTGGTCGCGATGTTCGCGGCGCTGCCGGGCCGCGGACTTGCGCAGTCCGGTCAATCGGTGGTGACAGTGCCGGAGGCTCCGCCCGTCGCCTCGGCGCCGAGCCCAGCCATGCCGGATGGCGCGCTGCCGGCGCCGGACCTGCCGAACGCGCCCACCTTGCCGGGTGACCAGGGCGGTGCCTTTGCAGGACCCCCAACCCCGAAAGGGTCGCAGGCGACGCCGCCTGCGCCGCCGAAACAGGTCAAGCCGATCTGGGATCCGCGCCAGGCCGCGATTCTCGATGTGCTCGAGAAGGCCGATGGCGCGGTGAACCGGATCATCGCGCCCGTCGGGTCGAGTTTCACCGAAGGCGCGCTGCGGGTGACGATCGGCGCCTGTGTCGTCCGCCCGGCCGACATGCCGCCGGACGCTGCGGTATACATGACAGTGCGGCACGGCATGGCTGCCCCCGACCTGTTCCGCGGCTGGCTGATCCGCTCCGAGCCCGGCGCCACCGTGGTGGGTGACGCTGCGGTGACATTCCGCCTCATCGGTTGTTCCGCTGGCTGATCGCGGATATTTGTCCGTTCCGGATTGGTAACTTAAATCGCAATGACCGATTGTTAACCGTTTCGGCGGTCACGCCGGCAGGATCCGTCATTGTAACGACATAATTCCGCACCAACCTTCCCAGCGATTACACAACCGCATGGAGGCCACATGACCCATCGCTCGATCCTCTGCACCGCGTGCTGCGCTGCCGCGCTCGCGCTTGGCATGCAGGCGGCGCGGGCCGCGAATCCGCCGCCCGTGACCGGACCCTATGTCGATCTCGGCATCGGCACCAACCTGATGCAGAACCAGAAATACGATTTTGCCCAGCCGAACGGGGCGCGGGGCGGCAATCTGCTGTTTCGCCCCGATTATGCCGGGCAGCTCGGCGTCGGCTACGGCCTCGGCAACGGGTTCCGGGTCGAGCTCGACACCAATTTCTTCCGTAACAACGCCGTGAAGGCCGACGACAATGTCGAGGGCAAGAACCGCGCCTATGGCGGGGTCAACACCTACGGCTTCATGGTCAACGGGTATTACGACATCCCGACCGGGACCAATTTCGTGCCCTTCATCGGCGCGGGCCTCGGGTATCAGTGGCAGAAGTTCCAGCATATCGGCGTGGCGGACCCGTCCGGCGACGTTTATGGCGGCACGTATGGCAGCCTGGCCTATGATCTCAGCGCCGGCGTCGCCTATGACCTGCCGCAGGTTCCGGGACTCGCGGTAACGGCGCAATACCAGTACATGTCGCTGGTCCATAATCGGAAATACAATGATACCGGTGCCGTGCCGAATACCCAGATCAATGTCGGCCAGTCGGGCAATCACACGTTCCTGATCGGCCTGCGCTACGAGCTGTTCCCGCCTGCGCCGCCGGCTCCGGCCGCGGCTCCCGCGCCGACGCCGGTTGCGGCTCCGGCGCCGGCTCCGGCCCGCACTTACCTGGTGTTCTTCAACTGGGACAAGGCGAACCTGACGCCGCGGGCGCAGCAGATCGTCTCCGAGGCGGCGAAGGCGTCGCAGACCACGAAGGTGACGCGTCTGAACGTGAACGGCTATACCGATACCTCGGGTGCGCCGGCCTACAACATGAAGCTGTCGCTGCGCCGCGCGCACAACGTGGCGGCCCAGCTGGTTGCGGATGGCGTGTCGAAGAACGACATCGTGATCAAGGGCTATGGCGAGACGCACCTTCTGGTGCCGACCGGCCCGAATGTTCGCGAGCCGCAGAACCGCCGCGTGGAAATCATCCTCCACTGAGCAAGGCCTGCGGATCGGATCAGGAAACCCCGGCGGAAACGCCGGGGTTTTTCTGTCATTGGCCAAGGATCTGGGAAACGTCGTGATATTGTCACATCGCGTTCCGGTCTGTGGTTTTGGAGCAACACCAATCCGGAAATACGGGGCGTCAACGTTCAAGCCCTCCTGCATCGGCAGGGGCGATGCTAAATGTCCGTCGACGGAAGCTTAACCGTTCGATCAGCAAACAGGCTCCGGCGCACGAGGAGAGACGAAAATGAAATTGCGCACGACACTTCTGGCGGCGACGATCATCGCGGCTCCCGCCCTGGTTCCGGCGGCGGCGATGGCTCAGCCGGTCACCGGCCCCTATGTCAGCCTTGGCCTCGGCTACAACATCATGGGCAGCCGCAAGGTGAAAAGCATCTCGACGCCGTACGGGGATTTTGCCTCGGGGGCGCGTACCCTCTTCCACAACGGGTTCACCGGCGAGGCTTCGGTCGGCTACGGCTTCGGCAACGGCTTCCGCGTCGAACTCGAGGGCGACTATTTCCACAATCAGGCCGCGAAGGTCGACGGGAACGGCGCGCAGGCGGTGGTATCCGGCACCGAGCAGAAATACGGCTTCATGGCGAACGCCCTGTATGATTTCGATGTCGGCGTTCCCTATGTCTATCCGTATGTCGGCGCCGGCGTCGGCTATCAGTGGCTGCAGTGGCGCAACGCCGGCGTGACGGGCGCGCGCTTCAACGGCACGCCCGGCGCCTTCGCCTACCAGGCGATCGCCGGTCTGGCCTTCCCGATCCCGGCCGCGCCGGGCCTGTCCGCCACCGTCGAATATCGCTACATGCGCACCATGGGCAGCGACAACTATCGCGCCACCGTCGGGGCTACACCGGTGACGATGAAGGTGGGCGACGAAGGCAACAATATGCTGATGGTCGGCCTGCGCTACGAGCTGTTCCCGCCTGCGCCGCCGGCTCCGGCCGCGGCTCCCGCGCCGACGCCGGTTGCGGCTCCGGCGCCGGCTCCGGCCCGCACTTACCTGGTGTTCTTCAACTGGGACAAGGCGAACCTGACGCCGCGGGCGCAGCAGATCGTCTCCGAGGCGGCGAAGGCGTCGCAGACCACGAAGGTGACGCGTCTGAACGTGAACGGCTATACCGATACCTCGGGTGCGCCGGCCTACAACATGAAGCTGTCGCTGCGCCGCGCGCACAACGTGGCGGCCCAGCTGGTTGCGGATGGCGTGTCGAAGAACGACATCGTGATCAAGGGCTATGGCGAGACGCACCTTCTGGTGCCGACCGGCCCGAATGTTCGCGAGCCGCAGAACCGCCGCGTGGAAATCATCCTCCACTGAGCAAGGCCTGCGGATCGGATCAGGAAACCCCGGCGGAAACGCCGGGGTTTTTTCATGCGTGGAACAAGGTCGCGAGGCGCTCGCGCCGGCTGGTCGTGATGCCGGAGGCGGCCAGGTAGGCGTCGATACCGCCCCAATCCCGGTCGATCGCGGTGAAGGCGCTGTCGAGATAGGCGGGATCGGTCCGGCCGAGCGCGTCGAGCGCGCCGGGATCGACCGTGTGGCCGAGCAGCTTGTTGAGGCTGCGCGCGATGTGCCTGGTTTCCTCGACGATATCGATGCGCCGGCCGGTTTCCTCATAATCGGCGAGGATCGCCTCCCGCCGCACGCCGAGAGCGGTGAGCAGCAGCGCGGTGGCGACGCCGGTTCGGTCCTTGCCGACATGGCAGTGCAGCAGGACCGGCACGCCCCAGCCGCTGGCCATCGCTTCTGTCGCGGCGGAAATCGTCGCGACGAGCAGGGCGGGCAGGCTGGCATAGAGATCGAGCATCGCCCGCCGCGCGCCCGCCGCACCGGGTTGGCCGGCAAGGCGCAGGATCAGCGTCTGCATGCCGGCGGCGCTATCGGTGCTGGCAGGCATCTCGATGATCCGCGCCGGGGCGAGTGTGGGCCAGCGCGAGGCGAAGCGCTTGCGTTCGCCGCTGCTGCGAAGGTCGCAGACCAGGCGGATGCCGAGCGCTTCGAGGCGCTTCAGGTCGGCCTCGTCGAGGCCGGACAGCTGGCCGGAGCGGAACAGCCGGCCCGGCCGCAGCGTGCCGCCCCCGGTCAGTGGCAGCGGGCCTACATCGCGGAAATTCGGCGCGTTGGCGAGGGTCGTCACGCTGGGATCAGTGCCGCGGCGTGTATTGCTCCATCCGGCGGAACTCGTCCGACTCGACGATGCCGCAGGTCAGCACGACGATCGGCTGCGCCGCCGGATTCTGGCGGGCGAAGGTGACCAGCGCCGTCTGGTCGGGCTGGCCGAGCACCTGATCGAACAAATGCTGGCTCGCGGCGCAGAAATCGGAACCCTGATGGATGCCGGCGGTGGACTGCGCGTTCGCGAGATTGGTCACGTAGCTGTCTTCGTAATGCTGATAGGCGCGCCCGTGCCGGGCCCGGAAATAAGCGTCCAGAACATGCTGCTCGCGCAGGATGTAGGGATGAAAGCGCGTCATGAACTGATCGTACTGGCTGCGCTGGCCACAGGTGAGGGCCGAGACCATCAGCGTGCTTTTCAGGCCGATGATGTCGAGCGCTTCCTGGTTCTGCGGCGTGACGCAGGCGGACGCATTGCCGGTAATGAACGCGGCGGCGAACAGGAGCGGGGCGATCCGGCGCATGCAACCTCCCAACGGAACAACAAAAGGCGGCCGCACAAGATCGCGACCGCCTTCAGATAGGCCCGGAAGCCTCGGGAAGTAAAGAAAGTTCAGGTTAAATTCCGTGTCAGGCGGCGATCTCGCTGAATTGCAGGACCGGCTGGACGTTGGTGAAGTTGGCGATGTCGCCCATCACCTCGGGGCCATGCGCCTGCACGGCCTTGCCGAAGGCCTCAAGGCTTTCGAACTGGAGCGTGGTGATGACGGCGTAGGGCGGAGCCGCGCCATCCGGCCCGTTGACGCCATGCAGCACGGTGGCGCCCTTGAGGCCCATCGATCCCCAGCGGTCGCCGACCAGCTTCATGTGCTTGTCGTGGTAATAGGTGGTGTCGAAGGTCGAGGTGGCGGTCTTCGGATACAGAACGGTAATCGCGATCATATGATGTCCTCCCTAGGCTTCAGTCTTGCCCGGGCACGGCGGCAATGCAAGGGGCGTGCGGGTTACACCCTGGCCACGCGCAGCGCGTTGGTCGTGCCGCTCTGGCCGAAGGGGACGCCGGCGACGACGACGATTTCTTCGCCCGGCTGGGCGAAGCCCTCCTGCCGCGCGACCTTCGCCGAAAGGGCGACAGCCTCGGTCATCGAGCCCACATCCTGCGTGACCACGGCATGCACGCCCCAGACCGCCGCGAGGCGGCGGGCGGTGTCCAGACTGGGTGTCAGGCCGATCACGGGGCAGTCCGGCCGCTCGCGGGCGACGCGCAGCGCGCTGGCGCCGGAACTGGTGAAGGCGACGATGGCGCGCGCGCCGATCGTGTGCGCGACCTGTTCGGCGGCACGGGCGATGGCATCGGCCGAGGAAGGTTCGGGGTCCGGCCGCTTGGCGTCGATCGTCCGCCGCCAATCATCGTCCCGCTCCACCCGGGCGACGATGCGGTCCATCATGTTCACCGCCTCGCGCGGATACTGGCCGGCGGCACTCTCGGCCGAGAGCATCACCGCATCGGCGCCGTCGAACACCGCGGTCGCCACGTCCGATGCCTCGGCGCGGGTGGGGGCGGGGGCGGAGATCATGCTCTCCAGCATCTGCGTCGCGACGACCACCGGCAGGCCGCGCTGCTGGGCGGCGCGGATGATGCGCTTCTGCACGATCGGCACTTCCTCGGGCGGCAGCTCGACGCCGAGATCGCCGCGCGCGACCATGACGGCATCGGTCGCATCCATGATCTCGTCGAGATTGTCGAGCGCCTGGGGCTTTTCCATCTT
>JAJZFF010000239.1 GCA_021805485.1 Pseudomonadota bacterium | reverse complement strand
AGGGCCCGAGCAGCGAGACGAACTCCCCCTGCCCCAGCGCGAGGTCGATGCCGTGCAGCACGGTCTTGCCACCATAGCGCTTTACCGCGCCGTCGATTTCCAGATGCGGCATCAGCGCGCCCCTCCGATCTGCACGCTGCGCCCGCCCCGGCCCGAGACCAGCACGCCGAGCATCGCCAGCCAGGTGATCAGGAAGCTCAGCAGCGTCAGCGCCGAGGCCTGCGTCGCCGAAGTCTGGCCGACATAGTTGATATAGACGGCGAACGTGTTGAACAGCAGGATGTTGGCGAAGGTGAACTCGCCCATCACGATGGCGATCGTCAGCAGCGCCGCGCCCAGCAGCGCCGTCGTCAGGTTCGGCACCACGACGCGGAAGATCAGCGTCCCCCAGCCGGCGCCGAGGCTCTGCGACGCCTCGGTCATGGTGCGCAGGTCGAGCACGCGCATGCCGAGATCGAGCGCGCGATAGGTATAGGGCAATGCGAGGATCACGTAGGGTATCACCAGATAATTGGGGGTGCCGACCAGCCAGTCCGGCCCCGTGTAGAGCGCCGTCATCCCGGCGACCAGCGCGATCGGCGGCACCACGAAGGGCAGCACCGAGATGAAATCGAACACCGGCCGCAGCCGCGGCACCCGCAGGTTCAGCCAGAACACCGCCGGCACCAGCACGATGAGCCCGAGCAGGATCGTCTCCACCGCCAGCCGCACCGAGAGGAACAGGCTCTGCCAGAGCTTCGGCTGGTGGAACAGCGCCACATAGGCGGCGAACCCGTAGCGCGAGCCGCCTTCCCACAGGCTGAACGCGCCGGTCGCGAGCAGCGGGACCAGGAAATACAGGCCGAGCAGCCCGAGCCAGGCCTCCGGCAGCAGCCGTCCGAGCACGCCCCTCATCGCCGCCCCCAGCGGCCGATCCGCCGCGCCGCCAGCGCATAGACGCCCATCACCGCGACCATCACCACGATCATCCCGAGCGCCAGCGCCGCCCCGGTCTGCTGCGAGATCATCACATTGCCCGACAGCACGTTGCTGATCTCCACCGGCACCAGCGCGACGATTCCCGAGGTCAGCGCATACGGCGTCGCATAGGCCGAGAAGGCGTTGCCGAACAGCAGGATGAACGCCGAGAGCAGCGAGGGGAGCAAAATCGGCAACCCGACATGCCGCCAGTAATCGAAGGCGGAGGCGCCGAGATTCTCAGCCGCCTCCCGCCATTCGCGCCGCAACGCCTCCAGCGCAGGGGTGAACACGATGATCATCAGCGGAATCTGGAAATAGGCATAGACCAGCACGAGGCCCGGCAACGAATACAGGCTGAACCCCATGCCGTAGAGATCGACCCCGACCGATTTCAGCCACACCGTGATCATGCCGAGACTGCCGAGCGTCGCGATGAAGGCGAAGGCCAGCGGCACGCCGGCGAAATTCGCCGCCACCGCGCTGAAGCTCGTCACCAGCGAGCGCACGCCCCGCGGCATGCCCGGCCGCAGCACCAGGTAGGCGGCGATCCCGCCGGCGATCACGCCGACCAGCGCCGCCAGCGCCGACAGCACGAGCGAGTTGCGGAACGCGACCACCGTCTGCCCCTGCCCCAGCGCCGCGACATATTTCAGCGTCAGCCCGTGCTTGCCCGAGAACGCCTCCGCCAGCAGCATCAGCGTCGGCAGCACGAGGAAGGCGATCACGTAAACGACGAGCGGGCCGACGAAGGCGAGCGTCAGCCCGCCGCCCTCGCCGGCCTTGAACCGGAAACTCACGCCTTGACGAGCTTCGTCCAGTTGGCCGCCAGCAGCTGCTGCGCCTTCTTCGTCTGCGCGTCGTTGGCGAACACCGCCTCGCCATACGGCTTGGCCGGCGGCAGTTCCGCCATCAGCGATTTCGGAATGGCCCCCGCCTTCGCCATCGCCGAGAACCGCGCCGGATGGGCGAAGCCCTTGAGATAGAGAAGCTGCCCCTCGTCGGAATAGATGAACTCCTGCCACAGCTCGGCCGCCTTCGGGTGCGGCGCGAACTTGCTGATCGCCTGGCAGTAGAACGCGCCATACGGCGTCGCCCCCTCGGGAATGACCGTGTCGATCGGCGTCATCCCCTTCGCCTTCTTCGCCTGGGCGAGGTTCAGGTAATCCCAGTTGATCACCACCGGCGTCTGGCCGGAAACGAGGCTCGCCGCCGTCGCGGCCGAGGGGTTGAAATTGCCGCGCTTGGCGAGATCGGCGAAGAACTCGATGCCCGGCATGATGTTGTCGAGCGAGCCGCCATTGGCGAGTGCGGCCGCCACCACCGCGGCGAACGCCGCCCCGGCGCCGAGCGGGCTGCCGTTCAGCGCGACCATGCCCTTGAATTCCGGCTTCTTCAGATCGGCCCAGTCATGCGGCACCGCCTTCGAGACCGAGCGGTTGATGCCGAACGACACCAGGCCGAAATAGTCGCCGTACCACAGCCCGTTCGGGTCCTTCATCGAGGCCGGAATGCTGTCCCAGGTGGCGACCTTGTAAGGCCGGAACAGCCCCTCCTGCGCGCCGTTCAGCGCGAAGGCCGGGCCGACATCGACCACGTCCGGCCCGCGCGACTGGTGCTTGAGCGAGCGGATCGACTGCAATTCCTGCGCCGAGCTGTCATCCGGCGCGGCGTTGTGGATGGTGATCCCGTATTTCTTCTGGAAGGTGTCGATGATCGCGCCGTAATTCGCCCAGTCCGGCGGCAGCGCGATGGTGTTGAGCTGCCCCTCGTGCTTCGCGGCGCTCACCAGCGCGGGCGATGCGGCGCGGCCCGCGGCGGGCAGCAGGCCCGCGCCGAGCCCGGCGCCGGCGAGTTTGAGGAATGTGCGGCGCGGCGATGAGATCAGGTCGGCCATGTCTTTCTTCCTTGCTTCCTTACGTCCTCGACCGGCCCGCGCCCAAGCGCGCTGCCGATGCGGCGGCGACCATATAACCCGAGGCGACGGCCCCGCCCATAATGTCCGGCCGCCGCGAGGGGCGGCCGGATGTGAAGGTTTCGTGAAACGAGAAGCGTCAGAACACGATACCGGCGGCGAGCACGCCCATCACCTGGTTGCGGTCGGTCCCGCTGTTGCCGAAACCACCGCCGACAGCCGGCGTGCCAAGATCGGTCAGGTGCAGCAAGCCCACCTCGCCGCGGACGAAGAAGTGCCCCTTGATCCAGGACGGGGTGACGCCGATGCCGAAGCCGGACGAGTTGGCGTTCAGATACCAGGCCTGCGGCCCGATATTCTTGTAGTAGAACACCATGCTGCCGAGCGACCAGGGCGACTTGCCGAACTGGTAATTGGTGATGACCTCGGCGCCGAAATTGCTGGTGAACTTGTTGAGTCCAAGCCGGCTGTTCGGCTTGGAATAGACATACTGCACCTCGGGCACCACGTTCAGGTTGCCGTGGGTGTAGGAATAGTAAGCGCCATACATGTCCGAATTTTCGTAGGCCGGATTGTAGGCGTTATAGCCATAGCCGGTGAAGCTGTTGGCATAGGCCGTGCTGGTCGAGCCATAGGCATGGGTGTTCGGCCCGGTAAAGCCGACATTCTGGGTGCCGTAGAAGGACAGCGCGTTGTTGCTGTCGAACGAATAGGTCACCAGCTCCTGGAACGTGTTGAACACCCCGGTATCGAAACCGTCGCCGAAGGTCAGCGTGGCCGACAGCTTGCCATAGGTGTAGCTCGCCTGCACGCCGCGGCTCGACGAGTTCTCGACGTAGTAGAGCGGCGAGTCGATCAGGTTGGCGTTCTTCCAGTCGGTCGAGGATTCCCAGCCTTCCGTCGAATACACCTGGCCGACCGAGATGTTGAAATTCGCCGTCGGCGCCCAGGTGACGTAGGCGGCATAGACCGGCCCGAGCGAGAAGGTATGGGCGTTCATCGCCTGAGGCTGCACGCCGAAATACAGCGAGTCGTCCGGCTTGACGTCGAGGGTGAACTGGATCGGACCGGAGGATTTCGTCACCGTCAGTTCGAGAACCCGCGCCTCGGCCCCGGCGGACTTCTGGTTGCCCAGAATGCTGCTCGTGCCGGCGCCGGAAATGCCGTAGAAAAATCCGTCGAACCCGCCGCTCACATCGAGCGTGCCGAGCGGCCCGGCCTCGAATTTCTGCGGCGACGGCAGGTTCATCGCGAAGGCCGGCGATGCGAAGGCCATCAGCGCCAGCACGCTGGCTCCGGCGAGAAGCTTCCGGTCGATCAGTCTTTTCGTTCTCATTGCACTACCCTGTTGTTGTTGGAAAATCTTCGGTCTCTGTCGTGACTGGCATTGCGCCGAGCGGCGGCGCGCGTCGCAGATGCGCATCGCAACGGCATCTCGCCGGGCACAACCATTCTCCCTCCCGAAACCAGGTCATCGGGGTGTCGGCCGAATGGCAGTTCCACCGCTCAAGGAAACGATTTTCGCAAGACGTCCATGTTCGCAAAACCCCGCGCCACCAGCCATGAAACACCGCCGTGCACGAGAGACGGAAATCCTGCGGCTCTCACCTCCAACGTCAATCCCTGTTCATTTTCTTCCGCGATTATTCGATCTTTTCGCAATTGTATAAATTCTACGTGTACATCGTCACGTCTTGAATCGAATCGCTGTTTCGCTTGTTCAGATCCGACATTTCCTCCCCGCGCGACAAAATGCCGCGCCGCAAAATTTCGTTCTCAAAGCAAAACGAGTCCGGATCGCGCGGCGTCGGCCGTCGCACCCGTCATTATTCCGCTTCCCGATTTTCCTGAAATTTCCAGCAATTCCGCGATGATGTCAAACCGTCGCGGGCCTTTCCGGCGTCGTCGCGGGTTGACCGCCCCCCGCTTTGCGTCGATCATCGGCGGGATGAACGAGCTCAAGTCCTACTTCCTGCTCGCCATCGCGATCGCGTGCGAGGTGGCGGGAACGTCGTTCCTGAAGGCCTCCGACGGCTTCACCCTGCCGGTCCAGACGATCGGCACGCTGATGTTCTACGCAGCCGCCTTCTACCTCCTTGCGATCATCGTCAGGACGATGCCGATCGGCGTCGTCTACGCGATCTGGAGCGGCGCGGGCATCGTGCTCATCAGCGCCGTCGGCTGGCTCCGGTTCGGACAGTCGCTGTCCCCCGCCACGATGTTCGGCATCGCCGTCATCGCCGCCGGCGTCGTCATCGTGAATCTCTCCTCGGCCGCGCCGCCCCACTGAAGGGTGCGCCGCACAAACGGAACCATGCAAGCCCGGCGTCGGTTCCATGCAAGACAGTCCGTCGTCTATCATACGCTATACGCATGAAAGAACGATGAAAAATTCCAGGGACAGGGCAGGGACAGGCCGGTCGCGGGACCGCAACAGGGACTTTCAACGGAGCAGAGGAAAACAATGAAAAAATACACAATCGGCGCAGCGCTGGCGTCAATCACGATGAGTCTGGGCATCGCCCACGCGGCGGTTCCCGCCTCGTGCAAGACGATCCGCATGGCCAATATCGGCTGGACCGACAATGTGGTCCAGAACGCGGTCTTCTCGACGGTCGCCCAGGCGCTCGGCTACAAGACCGACATCAACCTCTACTCGCTGGAGGTGATGTATGCCGGTCTCAGCAACGGCAAGATCGACGTCTTCCTCGACAACTGGACACCGTCGCAGAACCCGACCACCACGCCCTACGAGAAGAAGCACGAGATCGACGTCATCGGCCCCGACCTCAAGCACGCCAAATACACGCTCGTGGTGCCGCACTACCTCTACGAGAAGGGCCTGAAGACCTTCGCCGACATCCACAAGTTCGCCAAGGAACTGAACTACAAGATCTACGGCATCGAGCCGGGCAACGACGGCAACCTGCATATCCTCGCCATGATCAAGGCGAACAAGTTCGACCTCGGCAAGTTCCATCTCGTGCAGTCGAGCGAGGCCGGCATGCTCGCCGAGGTCGCCCGCAAATACCCGAAGAAGAAGGACATCGTCTTCCTCGGCTGGGAACCCGAGCCGATGAACGTCGAGTTCCACATCAACTACCTCACCGGCGGCCGGGACTATTTCGGTCCTCACAAAGGCGAGGCGACGCTCTACATCAACACGCGCCACAACTACGCCAAGGACTGCCCGAATGTCGGCGTCCTGCTGCACCATTTCTACCTGTCGGTCGGCGACGAGAACAAGATGATGTACGACGTCCAGGTCAAGCATCAGGAGGCCCCCGCCGTCGCCGCCGCCTGGCTGAAGGCGCATCCCGCCTGGGTCAAGAAAACCCTCGACGGCGTCACCACGGTCGACGGCAAGCCGGGCGCGGCGGCGGTGCTCGCCAGCCTGAAGTCGGACTGAAACGGGTGAACCTCCGGCGCGCGGCGGCCCTCCACCGCGCGCCGGATCACGGAGGCTGACCGATGAACGGGCTAGATGGCGTCCAGCACTGGATCGTCCACCATGTCATCCCCCTCGGGGCATGGGCGACGGCGGCGATCGACGCGCTGAAAAACAACTTCCAGGGATTCTTCAACGTCCTTTCGGATGTGCTGGGTTTCCTGCTCGACAACACGACCGGCGCGCTCAACTGGGTCTCGCCGCTCATCCTGATCGTGATCTTTGCCGGACTGACCTGGTATTTCAAGAAATCCTGGAAGCTCGCGCTGTTCGTGCTGATCGCGCTCACCTTCGTGCTCAACCAGGGCTACTGGGGCCGGACGATCGAGACGCTCTCGCTGGTCGCCTACGCCACCCTCGCCTGCATGCTGATCGGCGTGCCGCTCGGCGTCGCCGCCGCGCACCACCCGACGCTCTACCGAATCCTGCGCCCCGTGCTGGACCTGATGCAGACGCTGCCCACCTTCGTCTACCTGATCCCGACGCTGGTGCTCTTCGGCCTCGGCAGCGTGCCCGGCCTGATCTCGACGGTCGTCTTCGTGGTGCCCACCCCGGTCCGCCTCACCTATGTCGGCATCGTCAACGTCCCCCGCCCGCTGATCGAGGCGGGCCAGGCCTTCGGCGCCTCGCCCTGGGAACTGCTCTGGAAGGTCGAGATCCCGGCGGCCATGCCGACGATCCTCGCCGGTCTCACCCAGGTCATCATGCTGAGCCTGTCGATGGTGGTCATCGCCGCGCTGGTCGGCGCCGGCGGTCTCGGTGAACCCGTGGTCGAGGCCATGGAAACCGTGCAGATCGGCCGGGGCTTCACCTCCGGTCTCGCCATCGTCATCGTGGCGGTCATCCTCGATCGGGTGTTCCGGCCGGAGCGCGAAAACGCATGAGCACCGAATTCGCAGCGCGTTTCGAGAATGTCGACATTCTCTTCCCGCCCGCCGAGGGCCGTGCCGGCCGCACCCGGCTCGCCGCCGCCACCGCCATGCTCGATGCCGGCAAGACCCGCGCCGACATCATCGAGTCCACCGGCGTCGTCGTCGGCGCCGCCGATGTGAATCTCGAGATCGCGAAAGGCGAGATCTTCGTCATCATGGGCCTGTCCGGCTCGGGCAAGACCACCGTGCTGCGCGCGGTCAACGGCCTGAACCGGATTTCCCGCGGCCGCATCCTGATCCGCCATGGCGACCAGACGGTCGACATGACCAACCCCGCCCCGGCCGCGCTGCGCGCCCTGCGCAACCGCGCGGTCTCGATGGTCTTCCAGCAATTCGCCCTGCTGCCCTGGCGCACCGTCCGCCGCAATGTCGAACTCGGCCTCGAACTGCGCCGCACCGGCGCCGCCGAAACCCGCGAGGCGGTCGACCGCTGGCTCGATCTCGTCGGCCTGCTGCCCTGGGCGGAGAAGCACGCGCACGAGCTTTCGGGCGGCATGCAGCAGCGCGTCGGCCTCGCCCGCGCCCTCGTCACCGACCCCGACATCCTGCTGATGGACGAGCCCTTCTCCGCGCTCGACCCGCTGATCCGCAACAAGCTGCAGGACGAGCTGCTCTCCCTGCAGCAGAGCATGCACAAGACGATCATCTTCGTCACCCACGATCTCGACGAGGCGCTGAAACTCGGCAACCGCATCGCGATCATGAAGGACGGCCGGGTGATCCAGGTCGGCGCGCCGGAAGACATCGTGCTGCGTCCCGCCACCGACTATGTCGCCGAATTCGTCCGCCACATGAACCCGCTCACCGCCATCCGCGCCGCCTCGCTGATGCGCCCGCTCGATACCGGGGACGATGCCCAGGGTGCCCAGTTCAGCTTCACCGACGACCGCTCGCACTACCGCCTCTCGCTCCGCCCCGACGGCACGCTGGACGGTCTTTCTTGCAACGGCGCGGCAATCGCCGTCCATCCGGTCGATGGCGAAACCGCGACACCGGAAGGTGCCGTCGGCATCGTCGAGACCACGCATCTGCTGAAGGATGTCGTCGAGCAGCGCCAGCGCAGCGGCCATCCCGTGCTGGTCGCCGAAGACGGCTGCATCGTCGGCTGGTGCGGCGCCAACGAGGTGCTCGACGCCCTCACCCATGCCGGCCGCGCCACGATGACCGACGCGAGCCCCACCCCCGCCCTCGCCCCCAGCTGAACCGGAGCCCTGCCATGACAGGCGAACCCCGCCGCAACTTCATCGCCGGCGGCCCGTGGTCGCGCGCCGGCCTCGCGCGTTTCGAAACCCGCAACCCCGCCACCGGCGGCGTGCTGGCCGAGATCGAGATCGCCGACGCCGAAACCGTCGCCGCCGCCGTCGCCGCCGCGCGCGAGGCCCAGCGCGCCTGGGCCGCCACCCCCGCGGCGGCACGCGGGCGCATCCTGCTGCGCGCCGCGTCGATATTGCGGGAACGCAACGACGAACTCGCCCGCACCGAAACGCTCGATACCGGCCGCCCGATCGCCGAAACCAGCGTTGTCGATGTCATTTCCGGCGCCGAATGCCTCGAATATTTCGGCGGTCTCGCCGCCTCGATCACCGGCGAGTCGGTCGATCTCGGGCCCGCCGCCTTCGGCTACACCAGGCGCGAGCCGCTCGGCGTCGTCGCCGCGATCGGCGCCTGGAACTACCCGCTGCAGATCGCCTGCTGGAAATCCGCCCCCGCCCTCGCCTGCGGCAACGCGGTGATCTTCAAGCCCGCGCCGCAAACCCCGCTGACCGCGTTCGAACTCGCCGCGATCTACCGCGAGGCCGGCCTGCCGGACGGGCTGTTCAACGTCGTCAACGGCTTCGGCGAAACCGGCCTCGCCCTCGTCCGCCACCCCGACGTCGCGAAAATCTCGCTCACCGGCTCGGTCCCCACCGGCAAGGCCGTCGCCGCCGAGGCCGCGGCCAGCCTCAAGCGCGTCACCCTCGAACTCGGCGGCAAATCCCCGCTCATCGTCTGCGCCGATGCCGATCTCGACAGCGCCGCCGCCGCCGCGATGCTGGCGAATTTCTACTCCTCCGGCGAAATCTGCTCGAACGGCACGCGCGTCTTCGTCCACCGCTCGGTGCACGACCGTTTCGTCGAAGCCCTCGCCACCCGCGCCCAGCGCCTCGTCATCGGCGATCCGCTCGATCCCGCCACCGAGATCGGCGCGCTGATCTCGCCCGAACACGCCGACCGCGTCATGGGCTTCATCGAGGCCGGCCTTCGCGAGGGCGCGCGCCTCGTCTGCGGCGGAAAGCGCCGGACCGAGGGTGTGCCCGCCGGCAACACCTTCATCGAACCCACCATCTTCGCCGGGTGCGCCGATGGCATGACGATCGCGCGCGAGGAAATCTTCGGCCCCGTGATGTCGGTCCTCGCCTTCGACGACGAGGACGACGCCATCGCCCGCGCCAACGCCACCCCCTACGGCCTCGCCGCCGCCGTCTTCACCCGCGATCTCGCCCGCGCCCACACGCTCGTCGCCCGCCTCGAAGCCGGCACCTGCTGGATCAATCATTACAACATCACACCGATCGAGCTTCCCTTCGGCGGCATGAAGCAGTCCGGCTACGGCCGCGAGAACAGCCGCGCCGCGATCGACGCCTATACCGAGATCAAGAGCGTCTACGTCGCCCTCGCGCCCGTGGACTCCCCTTACTGACGAGGCGTTAGAAAATGCCCAGCGAATACGACTACATCATCGTCGGCGCCGGTTCCGCCGGCTGCGCGATGGCGAACCGCCTCACCGAGGATGGCAGCGCCACCGTGCTGCTGCTCGAATTCGGCGGCTCCGACCGCTCGCCCTTCATCCAGATGCCGAGCGCGCTGTCGATCCCGATGAACACCAGGAAGTACGACTGGGGCTATCACAGCGAGCCCGAGCCGCATCTCGGCGGGCGGCGGATGCACACGCCGCGCGGCAAGGTGCTCGGCGGCTCCTCCTCGATCAACGGCCTCGTCTACATCCGTGGCAACGCGATGGATTTCGAGCACTGGGAGGAAATGGGCGCGCGCGGCTGGGGCTGGCGCGACGTGCTGCCCTATTTCCGCCGCGCCGAAACCCGTGCCGAGGGCGGCGACGCCTATCGCGGCGATT
>JAJZFF010000632.1 GCA_021805485.1 Pseudomonadota bacterium | reverse complement strand
CGATCGGCCCGGCCGGCGCACCCTCCCGCCAGCGAGCCTCCGAAAGCCGCGCCGCGGCGCGCGCCCCGGCCGGGTCCGGCAGGTAGAGCGCGTGCAGCGCCGGCTCACTGGCCTCGATTCGGGCGAGCACCGCCTCGGTCACCTCGACCGGGGACAGCGCCCGGCGCCGGTAGGCGGCGACGAGATCGGTGGCAGACTGGTCGGCGAGATCGGTCATGGCTTCCTTTGCTCCGCCTGATGGGCCGCAGCCCGAGGGGTGGCAGCCCGAGCGGTCGCAGCGGCGCGGCGCATCAGGCGCCGTGCGACGGGCCGCACCAGCCCGGCAGATAGGCGGCGTGCTCCGAGCGGGCGAGATCGAGCGCCTCCGTCAGCGCCGCCTCGAAATCCGCCGCCACCGCCTTGCGCTTCATCCGCCGGCGCAGGAAATCGGCCCACAGGAACTCGCTGAACGGCGTCGTATCCTTGGCGAAGCCGCCGGCGCGGCGCAACTCGCCGGCGAGCGAGCGGAACGGATCGTCGAGGAGGTCGGCGACGCTCTTCGGCAGCGCGTCACGGTCCTGGCGCTGCCCGTTCACATCGAACGGATGCATCCAGCCGCGGATGTCCATCACCACCCAGAACGCGTCCCGCTCCAGCGCGGTGAGATCGGCGACGATCGTGACGAGGATGTCCGTCACGCCCTCGTCATGCAGCGCGCGGGCGAGATGGTGGTGGTCGATGACGTAGTGGCGCTGCTTCGGGCCGAGGATCACCGGGATCACGTGCGTGCCGAGAAAGGCCCCGCCCTTGCTGTCGCCGAGTTCGCGCCAGCGGGTCCGCTTCTCCGCCACCTCGCGCATGCCGACGGTGATCTGCGTCGGGCGCAGCGCCAGGATCGGCACCGGGTTCACCGTCGGCTCGCGGACATGGCTCATGGCGGCACCTCCCGACGCGGGGCGGCGGGCCCGGCCGGGATCAGCGCACCAGCCCGCCATCCACCAGACCGACACGGCCCGATCTGGTGTGGACGGACCTGGCGCGGACCGGTCGCGGGGGCGCTTCGCCGCGCGCGCCGGCATCGGAGCGGCATGGTCCCGATTTCAGGAATCCTTGGCCTGGACAGGGAAGTGGCGGCCTCGCGATGACGAGACGGGAGTCTAGCCAGCGCCTCGGGGATTGTCCATTGTCGCCGCCATCGGGCCGCTTGGCACAGGAGAGGCTTCATGCGCACCCAGGTTGTCATCATCGGCGCCGGCCCGGCCGGGCTGCTGCTGGGGCAGATGCTGCACCGGCAGGGCATCGAGGCGGTCATCCTCGAACAGCGCAGCCCGGACTACGTGCTCGGCCGCATCCGCGCCGGCGTGCTGGAACATGGCAGCCGCGTGGCGCTGAACGAGGCCGGCGCCGGGCAGCGCATGGAGGCGGAGGGCCAGGAGCATCACGGCGTCGAACTGAGCTTCGAGGGCAGCCGCCACCGTTTCGACTTCAACGCCCTCGTCGGCCGCTCGGTGATGGTCTACGGCCAGACCGAGGTGACGCGCGACCTCATGGCCGCGCGCGCCGCCTGGGGCGGGCGCAGCGTCTACGAGGCCGAGGACGTCACCCCGCTCGATTTCGACGGCGCCCGTCCGCGCGTCACCTATCGCCACGGCGGCGTGACGCACGAGATCGGCTGCGACATCATCGCCGGCTGCGACGGGTTCCATGGCGTCTCGCGCCGCTCCGTCCCCGAGGCGGCGATCAGCCTGTTCGAGCGGGTCTATCCGTTCGGCTGGCTCGGCGTGCTGGTGGACAAGCCGCCGGTGGCGCCGGAGCTGATCTATGTCAGCCATCCGCGCGGCTTCGCCCTGTGCTCGATGCGCTCGGCCACGCGCAGCCGCTATTACGTGCAGTGCGAGGCGAGCGAGGACGTCGCCAACTGGTCCGACGAGCGCTTCTGGGACGAGCTGCGCCTGCGCCTGGACCCGGACACGGCCGCCGGCCTCGAAACCGGCCCCTCGATCGAGAAATCCATCGCGCCCCTGCGCAGCTTCGTCGCCGAGCCGATGCGCTTCGGGCGCCTGTTCCTGGCCGGCGACGCCGCCCATATCGTGCCGCCGACCGGCGCCAAGGGGCTCAATCTCGCCGTCAGCGACGTGACCTATCTCTCCGCCGCGCTCGGCGAGTTCTTTCGCGAGCGCTCGTCCGCCGGCATCGACGATTACTCCCGCCGGGCGCTGGCGCGGGTGTGGAAGGCCGAGCGCTTCTCCTGGTGGATGACGACGATGATGCACCGCTTCCCCGAGGCCACCGGCTTCGAGCGGCGGCTGCAGCGGGCGGAGTTCGAGCACCTCGCCGGCTCGCGCGCCGCGGCGCAGGTGCTGGCGGAGAACTATACCGGCCTGGCGATGTAGGGTCCTGGCCCGGCGCCTCGCCGCCGCTCAGGCGGCGTGGCGGCCGGCGTACTGGCTGCCGAGCTCCCGCAGCGCCGCGACGACGCCCTCCGACAGGCGTTCGAGCGCGGCGAGATGGGTGCGCGCACCGTCGGCATCGCCGGCCTCCAACGCCTTCAGCGTCGCCCGCCCGGCATCGTGCACCGCCTGATGTGGCCCGGCCAGGGCCTGGAACGCGGGCAGCGCCACCAGCGCCTCGTCGGCGACGCCGTCATACCAGCGGCCGAGACGGCAGGTGTGGTGGGTCGGCAGCGCCGCCGCCTTCACCGCCTGCGTGCCCGCCACCGCGTCGGCGACGCGTTTCACGTAGGCGCGATGGTCGCCGATCGTGACCTCGATCATGCGCGCGATGCCGGCGGCGGCGAGCTGATCCACCACCGCGCTGGCCAGCCCGTCGCCCTCGAAGCGGAGGCTCAGCGCGCCGTCGGTGGCCGCGACCAGGGTCGCGTCGACCCGGTGGCTGGTGTTCGGAATGGTCAGCACGCCACGCGCGCCGATGGGCGCGCCGAGGCGGGTGGTGACGTGGGCGCCATGCTCGGAGAGATCGGTCAGCGTCGCCGGTCCGCTCTCGCGACCGAAGGCGAGCTCGGTCTCGAGCATCAGGGCGCGGCGGCGCGCATGCCGGCGGTTGGCGACGTCCGAGGAGGTGCGAACCGCCTTCGTCAGCAATCCGCCGAGCCCGTTCAGCACCTCGTCCATCTGCCGCGCCGCCGCGCGCACGGTCTCGGCGGCCTCGGTCGCCGCCCCGACGCGCCCGGTGACCGTCTCCATCAGCGTGCCGACCTCGTTGGCGCGGCCGGCGGTATCGGCGACGTGGCGGGAAATCTCGCGCGTCGCCCCCTCCTGCTGCTCCACCGCCGCGGCAACGGCGACGGCGATGCGCTCCATCGCGGTGATGGTCTCGGCTGCGCGGGCGATGGCATTGTTGGTCGAGCCCGCGACGTCCTGGATGTGCTGGATCCGCGTGGCGATATCCTCCGCCGAGCGGGCCGCCTGCCCGGCCAGCGCCTTCACCTCGCTCGCCACCACGGCGAAGCCCTTGCCCGCGGCGCCGGCGCGCGCCGCCTCGATGGTGGCGTTGAGGGCGAGCAGGTTGGTCTGCCCGGCGATGCCGGCGATGAACGCCACCACGGTGCCGATCTCGTCGGCCGCGTGGCCGAGCTGATCGACGACCGCCCGCGCCTCCTCCATGCGCCCGACGGCGCTGCGGGCGGTCTCGGCGGAGCGGCCGACCTGGCTCGAGATCTCGGCGATCGAGGCGTGCAGCTCCTCGACCGCGGCGGCGACGCTCTGCGCCGCGCCGAGGGAAACCTCGGCGGCCGCGCGCGCGGTGGCGGCGTCGGCGCCGACGGCGCCGGCGGTGCGGCCCATGGCCTCGGCGCTGGAAACCAGATCCTGCGAATAGCCGGCGACACTCTTCACCGTGTCGGTCACTTTCTCGTCGAGGCGGCCGAGCGCAGCATCGAAGGCGCCGCGCGCCGCCGATTCGCGCATCCCCCACCAGGCGGACAGCACGGTCTCGAGATCGAACATCAGCGCCAAGGTCAGCGCCCGCTGCGCCGCCACCGTCTCGGTCTGGCTGGGGCCGCGCCGCAGCACGGGCGTGGGCCCGCTGGCCAGCGCGGCGAGGAGGTCGGCCATGATCCGCGCGTAGCCGCCGATCAGCCAGGCCGGTTCGAGCTCGAGCCGCGCGTGGGCCGCGGCGATGGCGGCGGCCGCGCCGGCATGCTCGGCATCGAACGCGCCGGTGGCGACGCGGGCCAGATGCGCCTGCAGCCCGTCCCGCGCCGCGGTCGCGGCCGGGAGGCCGGCATAGAGCCGCCCGAGCGCCGCCGTCAGCGCCGGCTGGAGTTTCGGCCCGGCGCGCCGCAACGGCGCCAGAGTTGCCTCATCGAGGCCGAGAGGGCCGCGCCGGTCACGCTGTGCCGATATCGGGTCGAAGGCGTCCATGGGCGGCGTGTCTCTCCTGTCGGCCGGTCGTCAGAGGACCGCAACGAGCACCAGAGTGCCAGCCCGAGGTTACCCAAGCGTTGTCTGCGCCGCCGCGATGACGGGTTGGACCGCATCGACCGGGGTCCCGCCTCCCGCGACGCGGCGGGCAACATCGTCATCCTGGGCGGTGCCAGGGGGTGAGCGAGGGGGCATTCTCCTGCCGGCCGGGCGAATGTCGGCATCGGGACACGAGCGCCGCAGCCGCTGTCACCCTATCGCTGCGAACCCGTTCCGGCCTACGATCGGTCGCACGCGCTGTCCTTGCGACGCGGCCCCGGGCATCGGCGTAGCGGGATGCGGCGTCGAGGGACAGTCGCTTGTCTACGGAGATGCCCGGCGGATGCGCAACAGGATCGAACCCGAGCCCATCACGCTCGGCAGGCGGACCGACACCGATGAGGATGCCTGAGCGATCGCGGACGCAGCGTCGGCAAGGGACGATGCGGCGCCTGGCGCTGCCGATGGCGATGGCGATGGCGATGGTCGCGGCGCTGGGCGGCTGCGCCATGTCGATCACGCCGCCGCAGCGGTTCGATCACGCGGCAGCGCCGGACATTCGCACGGTGCTGGTGACGGACCCGAAATTCTATCACAAGCGCGACGCCATCCCCTTGAGCACGACCATTCAGGTCGGCCGGAGTTTCATTCCGGTGAACAGCGAGCTCGTGCTGGAGCCCCCGACCTGCGGTGTGACGGAACTCGACACGCCGGTCATGCGCTCCGGCGATGGCTGGGCCGGCGGCGGCCCTGTGGCCAATCGCATCTTCACCGAGCGGCTCACGGCGGATCTGAAGGCGGAGGGGTACGAGGTTCTCACGCCTCTGTATGATGCGGGACGCACGCCGGATGCCTCGCTGCGCATCGGCCCGGCGTCGTTCTGGTGCGCGACCAGCGTCTCTCTGCACTTCACCCCGCACAAGGATATGGGGGTGAGCGTGAGCGCCGAGCTGGTCCGGCAGTCGGACCAGAAGACGTTGATGCAGGTCCAAGTGATAGACCAGTACCTTCCCCCGATCGTACTGCCGAGCTACGGCGTTCTGCTGCCGAGGGACCCCGACCGGCTGTTCGATCTGCCCCAGACGCAGGAGGAGAAACAGCGTGTCCTCGCCACGTTCAAACGGATGATCGAGCAGGCCGCGGACGTGATCGCGTCCTTCATGAAGTAGCCCGTTCCCAGCCCCGCCCGCGCGGTGCCGGCGTGCCGCCGCGGCTTCACCTTCAGGTCCAGACTCACGTTCATGCGGGGATTTACGCTTATGAAGCCTGTTCATGCGCACATGGTCACGACCGCGGCGCAGGGATGACGCTTGGACCATGGCCGATGGGCTGGACACTGCCGACCGGATTGCCGCCTCCCTCGATGAGGCGGGCAACATCGTCATCCTGGCCGATCCCTGGCCGGCGGCGCGGCTCGGGCTTTCGATCCGGAGCGTGAACCGGAGCTTCGTCGCCGCGCTCGGCCATGCCCCGGAGACCGTGCGCGGCATGCCGCTCGATCTCGTGCTCGACCCCCACGCCGACGCCGCCGTGGTGGCCGCGATCCGCGCCGCGGTGGAGGCCAGGCGCTCGCTGCAGGTGGAGCTGCTGTGCCGCGACACCGCCGGCCAGCCGCACTGGCTCGGGCTGCACGTGATGGCGCCGGCGAGCGGGTCCGGCTTCGTCGTGATGGGCCGCGACATCACCGCGAAGCGGCGCGAGCGCGAGGAACAGCGGCGGATGCAGCATCTGCTCGCCTCGGTCTTCATCCTCGTCGACGCCGCCGTCGCCATCGTCGACGAGGCCGGCATCATCCGCATGGCCAATCCGCCGCTGGCCGAGCTGCTCGGTGTCGCGCCCGAGCGGCTCGTCGGCCGCGCCGCCACCGACTTCGTGCACCCGGACGACCAGTTGAAGGTGCGAGAGGGCCACCGGCGCCACCAGCGCCTGGACGTCCGGCTGAAGCGGCCGGACGGCAGCACCATCGCCGGGTGCGTGGTCACGGCCGCGACGGACAAGGGCGATGTCCACCGGTTCCGCGTCGTCACCTTCCACGCCGCGCCCGACCAGCAGACCGCGCCGGCCAGGCAGCCTGCGCCGGCCGGGGCGGCGCTGCCGGACGCGGCCCAGTGTGCCGGCAAGCTGCGCCTGATCGGCCTCGACGCGGTCCGGGAGTCGCTCGGCGATCGCTGGCCAGCGCTGGCCGAGCGGGCGATGCAGACGGCGGAGAGCGTGCTGCGCCGGCGCCTGGACGCGCACGAGCTGTTCGCGCGCACCGCCGACCACGGCTTCATCATCCGGTTCGCCAGCGGTACCGAGGCCGAGATCTCGTTCCGGGCCAGCACCATCGCCAACGAGATCCGGATGAAGCTCATCGGCCAGGGCGACGAGGCGAGCGCGGCGGTGAGCGCCATCACCGCCACCCTGCCGCACCAGGCGGACGACCCGCGGGACCCGGCGGCGCTGATGGACGTGCTCGACCGGCGCCTCACGGCCCTGCGCGGAAAGATCGAACAGCAGGCCCAGGAGATCCTGCACGACGCCGCGGATTTCGCCGTCTGCGTCATCGAGACCGTGATCGCGCCCGACAGCGGCCGGGTGCTGCCGCTGCGCTACGCCTCGCTGCCGGAGGCGCTGGACCATCAGCTCTCCGCCGCCATCGCCGTCCTGCCGGACGCGGCGCTGGGAACGCTCGATCCGGCGGCGCTGATGCTGACGCTCGCAGCGGAACGGGCCGCCGAGGCGCCGCTGAGCGGACCGCCGACGCTGCTGCTGACGCCGATCCCGTTCGAGCTGTTCCTCAACCGCCGGCGCAGCGAACGCTTCCTCGGTCTCTGCCGCGGCCTGGAGCCGGCGATCCGCCAGCGCCTGGCGTTCATGATCGGCGGCGTTCCGCATGGGGTCGCCCAGAGCCGGGTCGGCACCGTCATCCGGCTGATCAAGCCGTTCTGCGCCTTCGTCGGCATCGAGCTGGACGATTTTCGCGCCCCGCCCTTCGACCTGGCCGAGCAGCCGATCACCGTCGTGGCCCTGCCGGCGCGCGCGCTGACGGCGCCGGGGGCGGCGGACGGCGACGCGCTGGCGCGCTTCGTCGCCCTGCTGCGGCGCAACCGGATCCGGCTGCTCGCGCGCCATCCGTCGGACCCGGCGCAGGCCGCCGGGCTCGGCCAGCTCGGCGCCGACATGGTCTCCTGGCCCGAGCCGCCGCAGCCGCGCCACTGACGCGCCGGCCACGCCTGCGGAGCGCGGAACCGCTCTGGAATCCGGCGCCGCGCGGCCGCATACTGGTCCGCGTCTGCGGTCGGTCGCGGCAGGAGGGCAAGACCATGGGCGGCAAGGCGAGCATGTGCGGCCAATGGCGGCTCGGGGTCCTCGGCGCCGTGACGCTGATCGGCGCCGCCGGCCCGGCGATGGCCGTCGGGCCCGGCGCCGCGGCGCCGGAACAGCCGCCGGCGCGGATCGGCAATATCTGGAACGCCATTCCGCACCAGCCGGCGCAAGGCGATGTCAGCTCCGCCGAACAGGGCGCGGGCGTCGCCCCGAACGAATCGCAGAACCAGCGCATCGATCGGGAACTCGACGAACTGAACCGTGAGCTGCTGCAACGCGAGCGGTCCGACCCGGCGATCGCGCCGGCGCTGAAACCCTGAGCGCGCCCGGCGCTGAAACCCTGAGCGCGCCCGGCGCGACGCACGACGGAGATACCGCCCATGACCTCGGCCACGCCCCTGGCCCCTGCCCTGTTCGTCTCGCACGGCGCGCCGACGCTGGTTCTGCGCGATATCCCGGCACGCCGCTTCCTGGCCTCGCTGGCGGCGACGCTGCCGCGGCCCCGCGCCGTCCTCGCCGTCACCGCGCACTGGTGCACCGAGGCCCCGGTCCTCGGCGGCGCCGAGCACCCCGAGACGATCCATGATTTCGGCGGCTTCCCCGACGAGCTCTACGCCATGACCTACCCCGCCCCGGGCGCGCCGGACATCGCCGCGCGCGGCCTCGCCCTGCTGCGCGAAGCCGGCATCGCGGCGCGAACGGACGCAGCGCGCGGGCTCGATCACGGCACCTGGATCCCGGCCCGGCTGCTCTACCCGGAGGCCGATATCCCCATCGCCCAGCTCTCGGTGCAGCCGGCGCAGGATCCGGCGCACCATTACCGCGTCGGCGCGGCGCTGCGGCCGCTGCGGGAAGCGGGCGTGCTCGTCGTCGCGTCCGGCACCTTCACGCATAATCTGCGCGCCGCCTTCCAGGTGATGCGAAGCGGCCATGACGATGTCGAGCTGCCGTTCACCGCGCCGTTCGTGGACTGGATCGACGCCGCCGTGACCGCCGGCGCGACCGAGGACCTTCTCGCCTACCGCGTCCGCGCCCCGCACGCGCGCGACAACCACCCGACGGACGAGCATTTCCTGCCCTTCTTCGTCGCCCTCGGCGCCGGCAGCGAAGGCCACCGCGGCCGCCGCATCCATCACTCCACCGACTACGGCATGGCGATGGACGCCTACGCCTTCGACTGAGGCGCGGCCGCCGGCATTGGCCGAACAAGGACATTAACCCCCTGTTTTCAGTGGCCTGCCCATCTCTGGAATGCAAGCGCATTTCAGGGGGCAGACCACTAGGCCCGAATCGGCGGCCTGTCCTAGAGTGGCGCCATGTCGGCAAGCAACGCACGCGCAGAGGGGGTTCGCAGCTTGGTCGCCAGCGTCAGCATCGAACGGCGCGCCCAGGTGATCGTGATGGGCAACGAGAAGGGCGGGTCCGGAAAATCCACCGCCGCCATGCATGTCATCGTCGGCCTGCTGCGCGACGGCTACCGCGTCGGCGCCGTCGATCTCGACGCGCGGCAGGCGACGCTCTCGGGCTATCTCGCCGCCCGCGCCGCCTTCGCCGAGCGCAGCGGCGTCGCCCTGCCGCAGCCGCGCTTCGCCGCCGTGCACCGCTCCGAGCGCGACAGCCGCGCCGAGGCGGAAGCGGAGGAGACCGCGCGCTTCGGCGACGCGCTCGCCGACCTCGCGCAGGATTGCGACATCGTCGTCATCGATTGTCCCGGCGCCGATACGTTCTTGAGCCGCCTCGGCCACGCCCGCGCCGACACGCTGATCACGCCGATCAACGACAGTTTCGTCGATTTCGCGATGCTGGCGAAGGTCGATCCCGAACGCCACGACGTCGTGCAGCCCTCCATCTACAGCGAGATGGTCTGGGAAGCGCGCAAGCGCCGCTTCACGCGCGACCGCGGGCGGATCGACTGGATCGTGATGCGCAACCGGCTCGGCGCCAGCGAGGCGCGCAACAAGCGCGACGTCGGCGCGACGCTGGAGGTGCTCGCCAAGCGCATCGGCTTCCGCACCGTCAAAGGGTTCGGCGAGCGCGTCATCTTCCGCGAACTGTATCTGCAGGGGCTGACCCTGATGGATGTGCGCGAGGCCGGGCTCGGCATCCAGCTCGGCATGAGCCACGTCGCCGCGCGCGCCGAGGTGCGGGCGCTGATCGGCGCCATCCGCAAGGCGCCGCCGCAACTCGCCCTGGTGCCGCCGGCGGCCTGAATCAGGCCGTCGCGCTCGCCGCGCTGGCGCCCGCCTCTCCGGTATCGGCCGCGCCCGGTGCGGGCGTGTTCTGCGCGAACACCCATTCGACCGATGGATCCTGGATGCAGCGCGTGATCACGCCGAGCACGAGCCCGACCGAGGCGCCACTCACCGCGGCGATGCAGTAGGCGGCGGCGACGGCGGCGGCCGAGGGCGAGGCGGCCGGCGCGCCCGGGCCGGTGGCCAGCCCGGCGACGGCGCCGATCAGGCCGCAGACGCCCCCGGCGATGGCGAGCACCGCCCAGGGAATGCCGGCATTGGACAGGTTGGCGTTGATGCATTGCAGCCGCGAGCGCTGCGCCCCGGCCGTCTGGCGGGCGAGGCTGTGCGGCGCCAGCGTCACGCCGTGCACCGCGGTGCCGACCCGCGCCGAGAAGCTGCGCGCGCCCGCGGGCGCCGTGACGGAGCCCGCGGGCGCGGCGGTCACGGCGGTCACG
>JAJZFF010000135.1 GCA_021805485.1 Pseudomonadota bacterium | reverse complement strand
CTTCGGCGAGGCGCGACACGTCCTGACCGACCGAATGTTCCGCCAGGATCGCGTCGATCGCGGCGCGCTCGGCATCGTTCGCGCGAGCGATGATGATGTTCTGGTTGGTGGTCATCACGATCGCGCCGGTATCGATGAAGCCGGGCAGGGCGGCGATGGCGGCGAGGGCGGATTTCAGCCGCATATCGTCGCGGTCGGCGATGCGGCCGTTGACGATGTTCAGGGTGAGATGATGGTGGCCCTCGGCGTCGGTGGTCCAGCCGAGTTGGTCGTGATTGCCGGCGAAGGCGAAGGGGCGGGCGGGTTCCAGCGGGGCGCTCATCCGGCGGTTGACCTCGGCGCGGAACCAGTCGAGCCCGTGCGTGTCGATCGTGTATTTCAGCCGGGCGTGCTTGCGGTTGGCGCGGTCGCCGAAATCGCGCTGGGTGGTCAGCACCGCCTCGGCGGACTCGACCAGCAGATGCGCTGGGCAATAGCCGATCACGTCGCCCACCCGCGGATAGGTCTCCGGCTCGCCATGCGTCGCCCCCATGCCGCCGCCGACCACGACGTTATACCCGGCGATCACCCCGTTCTCGACGATGGCGATGTAGGAGAGATCGTGGGCGAAGACGTCGACATCGTTCGAGGGTGGCACGGCGATGGCGATCTTGAACTTGCGCGGCAGGTAGGTCGCGCCGTAGATCGGCTCGGCCTCGGGCTCGCCGCCGAGCACCCGCTCGTCGCCGATGAACACCTCGCGCCAGGCGCCGGTGCGCGGCAGGAAATGCGCCGAGAGCACCCGCGCCGCTTCCGCCGCCTCGGCATGGGCGCGGGAGAGATAGGGGTTGGCGGTGGAGATCACGTTGCGGTTCACATCGCCGCAGGCCGCGATCGTGTCGAGCAGGGCGGCGTCGATCGCCCGCAGCGCGGCGCGCACGTTCGACTTGATGATGCCGTGGAACTGCACCGTCTGCCGCGTGGTCACGCGGATGGTGCCGTTGGCCCGCTCGTCGGCGATGCGGTCGAGTGCGAGATACTGGCGCGGCGTCAGCACGCCGGCGGGAATCCGCAGCCGGGCCATGAACATGTAGGCGCGGTCGAGCTTGCGCTTCGCCCGCTCGGGGCGCAGGTCGCGGTCGTCCTGGACATACATGCCGTGGAACTTGACGAGCTGGCCGCCATCCTCGGTGAGGCCGCCGAGCGCCTGCTGGCCGAATTCCTCGATCAGCGTGCCGCGGAGAAAGTCGCTCCGCGCCTTGATGTCCTCGTTGCGGGAGAGTTGAATGACGTCACGATCCGCCATGGTGCAATCTTTCGGTTAGCGTTGTCGGGTCAGGCGGCCTGGCCGGCGCGGTCGAGGAAGATGCCGCATTCGGTCTTGCTGGTGCCGCTCCAGCGGCCGGCGCGCGGCGGCTCGCCGGGGCGCACGCGGCGGGTGCAGGTGGCACAGCCGATCGAGGGGAAGCCCTCCGCCTCCAGCGGGTGGCGCGGCAGGCGCCGGGCGGCGAAATAGGCGTCGATATCGGCGCGCTCCCAGTCATGCAGCGGGTTGACGATGGTCCGCCCGTCCGGCCCGGTCTCGATCGGCAGGATGCGCGCCCGCTGGTCGGACTGGGTGCGCTTGCGGCCGGAAATCCACGCCTCGAACCCGTCGAGGGCGGCATCCAGCGGCATGGTCTTGCGGATGGTGCAGCAGAGATCGGGGTCGCGCCCGAACAGCGCGCCATCCGGATCGAGCGCGGCGAGATGCGCGGGGTCCGGCCGGATGGTGCGGACATCGTGCAGCCGCAGCCGGGCGATCAGCGCGTTGCGATAGGCGATCGTGTCGGGAAACAGCTTGCCGGTTTCAAGGAAGATCACCGGCAGGGCGCGGTCGATCCTTGCCGCCATGTCGAGCAGCACGGCCGATTCGGTGCCGAAGGAGGAGACCAGCGCGATCCTGCCGTGATGGGCGTGCAGTGCGGCGCGCAGCATGTCCAGCGTCGCACGCGCGCGGTCGGAGACGGGTTCGCTCATCAGTAGACGTCCTTCTTGTAGCGGCCGGCGGCGATCAGCGCATCGAGTGCTGCCTGGCCCTTCGCGGCGTCATCGCCGCCGAGGATGTGCGCGAGTGTGGCGTCGACATCGCGGGCCATCGCCTTGGCGTCGCCGCAGAGATAGAGCGTCGCGCCCTCGGCGAGCTGGGCTTGCAGCGCCGCGCGCCGCTCCCACAGCACGTGCTGCACGTAGCGCTTCTCGGGCTGGTCGCGCGAGAAGGCGAGGTCGATCTCGTTCAGCACGCCGCTCTTCAGCCAGTCCTGGATTTCGAGCTGGTAGAGGAAGTCGTGGGTGAAGCGGCGATGGCCGAAGATCAGCCAGGTCCGGCCGGACGCGCCGGTCGCCTCGCGCTCCTGCAGGAAGGCGCGGTAGGGGGCGATGCCGGTGCCGGCGCCGATCATCACGATCGGCGCGGAAGAATCTTCGGGCAGGCGGAAATGCGGGTTCGCCTTGATGTGGATGGGCAGCGTGTCGCCCTCGCGCAGCCGCTCGGCGACCATGCCGGAGGCGACGCCGAGCCGCGTCCGGCCGGCACTTTCATAGGCGACCTTGGCGATGGCGAGATGCGCCGCATCGCCCACGAGCTTCTGCGAGGAGGCGATGGAGTAGTAGCGCGGCGGCAGCTTGCGCAGCAGGCCGGCGAGCTGGCCGGCATCGAGACGGTGCGGAAACGCCTCGAACAGGTCGAGCGGCTGGCGCCCGGCGATGAAGGCGGTGCGCGCCGCCTCGTCGGCGGCGAGGGCGGCGAGCTTCGCCTCGCCGGTCAGCGCGGCATAATCGGCAATCAGCTTCGGGGTCAGGGTGGTGATGTCGCGCTCGCGGATCAGCGCCTCGCGCGCCGCGGCGTCGCCGGCAAGGCCGGTCGCGCCGAGGATCGCATCGGCGAGCGAAGGCGCGTTGGTCGGCGCGATGCCCAGCGTGTCGCCCGGCTCGTAGCTCAGGCCGGAGCCGGTGAGGTCGAGTTCGAGATGCAGCGTCTCGCTCTCCGAGCGCGACGAGGTGATCGGGTGCAGCGCCGCAACCTCCGCCTCGAACGGGTTGGCCTTGCTGATCTCCACCCCTTCGGCGCGGTGGAAATCGACATGGATGACCGAGCCGGCATCGGCCTGCGGGGCGAGCGCGGTGAACAGGCTGTCGATGAACGTCGCGGCCGGGGCCTCGTAGTCGAGATCGCAATCGAGCCGGGGGGCGATGCGGCGGGCGCCGAGCGCCTCAAGCCGCGCGTCGATCTGCCGGCCGGTCTCGCAGAACTGCGCGTAGGAGGAATCGCCGAGGGCGAGCACGGCGAAGGTGACGCCCTTCAGCGCCGGCGCGTCCTCGGCCAGCAGGGCGCGCATGAACGGGGCGGCGCGCTGCGGCGCCTCGCCCTCGCCCCAGGTCGAGGCGATGACCAGCAGGTTCTCGGCCTCGGCCAGCGCGGCGGGGGCGATGTCCGCCATGTCCAGCACCCGGGGGGCGAAGCCGCGCTTCTGCGCGTCCTTCTTCGCGGCATTGGCCAGCGCCTCGGCATTGCCGGATTCGGTGGCGAACAGGATGGTGAGTTTGGTCTTCGCCGCCGGCGGTGCGGCGGGGGCGGCGGCGTCGCCCTTCGCGGCGTCGATCCCAGCGAGGAAGCCGGCGAGCCAGGCGCGCTGCGTGCTGGAGGCGCGGCCGATCACCTTGTCGAGAACGGCGATGTCCTCGGGGGCGAAAGGGGCGGAACGGGGCAGGGCGGCGATGCGGGTCATGATGTCAACCTTGTGCGGAGCGGATCGAGGGTTCGGCTTCCGGGCGGTGCGGCGCGAGCATCGCGCCGATTCCGGCGACGGGACCGACGATCACCAGTGTGGCGGCCGGCGGCAGGGTGGCGGCGATGGCGGCGGCGGCGCCGATCGTGGTGTGGACGACGCGCTCGCGCGGCGTCGTCGCGTCGAGCAGGAAGGCGAGCGGGTCGGTCGGGCTGCGGCCGCCGGCGATCAGGGCGGCGGCGATCCGGCCGATATTCTGCCGCGCCATGTAGAGCACCAGCGTATCGGCGGCGCGGCCGAGTGCCGCGAAATCCACCTCGCCGCCGGCCGGCCCCGCCTCGCCGGTGGCGAAGACCACGCTGCGGGCGACACCGCGATGGGTGATCGGCATATGCGCCGCACTCGCGGCGCCGATGCCGGCGGAAATGCCGGGGATGACGCGGAAGGGGATGCTCGCCGCGGCGAGGGCGAGGCACTCCTCGCCGCCGCGGCCGAACACGAACGGATCGCCCCCCTTCAGGCGCAGCACCCGCAGGTCCTGCCGGGCGAGGGCGATCAGGTCCTCGTTGATCGAGAGCTGCGGCGTGTGGATGCCGCCGGCCCGCTTGCCCGCCGGCACCAGCCGCGTCGCCGCCGGGGCGAGGGCGAGGATTTCCGCCGGCACCAGCGCGTCGTGCAGGATCACGTCGGCGGTCTCGATCGCGTGCAGCGCCGCCAGCGTCAGCAGCGCGGGGTCGCCGGGGCCGGCGCCGGCCAGCCAGACGCTGCCGGGGGCGAATGCGGGATGTCGGATCATGCGAGCCAGCCTTCTTCCTCGACGAGAGTGGCGATCCGCCGTGCGGCCTCGGGCATTTTCACGCCCTCCTGCTGCCAGGCGCGGCGCAGCGCGCGGACATGTGCGACGCGTTCGGCCCATTCCGGGCCGAACCGGGTTTCGAGATCGCGCCGCAGCACGCCGGCAAGCCCGGGGGCGGCGCCGGCGGTGGAAATCGTGAGCAGCAGGTCGCCGCGGCGGATTTCGGCGACCGAGTGGAAATCGCAGAAGGGCGGCACGTCCTCGACATTGACGAGCACGCGCGCCGCCCGCGCCCGCGTCGCCAGCGCTTCCGCCGCCTCGGCCGGGAGATCGACGATCCAGAGCACGTGCAGCGCCGCCAGCGCCGCGTCGTCCGGCAGGGCGAGGCGCAGGTTCGCACCCGCCGCCTCGACAGCCTCGGCGCTGGGATCGTCGGAGAACAGCAGCGCGCCCTCGGCCCCGGCCGCCCGCAGCGCGCGATAGCGGCGCAGCGCCAGCGTGCCGTTGCCGGCGACGGCGAGCGAGGTCAGACGAGGGTCGAGCGCGATCGGGATCATGGTGTCTCCTGCACGCCCGGAGTATAGGAACGCGGCCGGGGCAGGAAAACAGATTTCTCCTAAAACAGTGTTTTCGGCCTAAAATAAGTTTGATTTTCTGAATTATTCGGGTCATATGAAAAACGAGTCTAAATTTGAAGGATAATTTGGAATGGCTGACAAAGCCCGGACCAGCCAGGCGGCCGCTGCCGCCGCGCCGGCCGCCGCCATCACGCTCGACAATATCGACCGCGCGATCCTCCGCCTGCTCGCGCGCGACGCCACCGTGCCGCTCGCCATCATGGCGAAGGAGGTCGGGCTTTCGGCCACGCCCTGCTGGAAGCGGATCAAGCGGATGGAGGAGGCGGGCGTGATTCAGGGGCGGGTGGTCGCACTCTCGCCCGAGCGGCTGGGCTATCCGGTTTCGGTCTTCGTCTCGATCGAGACGGCGGATCACTCGGATGGCTGGATCGCCCGCTTCGCCGAGGTCGTCGCGACTATGCCCGAGATCGTCGGCGCCTGGCGGATGAGCGGGGATGTCGACTACCTGCTGCACGTCATGGCGCCGGACATCCCGTCCTACGACGCGTTCTACCGCCGGCTGATCGCCGCCGTGCCGCTGCGCAATGTCAGCTCGCGCTTCGCGATGGAGCGGATGAAATCCGGCCCGCCGCCGATCTGACCGGCGGGCAGGCGGTCAGGCGATGAGGTGTTCCTGCAGCCGTGGCATGAGTTCGACGAGGTTGCACGGGCGGTGGCGGGAGTCGAGCTGGAAGACGAGAATGTCGTCCCAGCCATCCTTCACCGCGCCGGTCGAGCCGGGCAGGGCGAAGAGATAGGTGCCGCCCGCCACCCCGCCGATCGCGCGGGACTGGATCGTCGAGGTGCCGATCTTCTGGTAGCTCAGCATGCGGAACAGCTCGCCGAAGCCTTCGATTTCCTTCTCCAGCACGCGGGAGAAGGCCTCCGGTGTCACATCCCGCCCGGTGATGCCGGTGCCGCCCGAGGTGATCACCACGTCGATCGCCGGATCGGCGATCCAGGCGCGCAGCTGGGCGGCAATGAGGTCGGCGTCGTCGCGCAGGATGGTGCGCGCGGCGAGGCTGTGGCCGGCGGCGATCACCCGCGCGGCCAGCGCGTCGCCCGACGTGTCGGTCTCCGCCGTCCGCGTGTCCGAGATGGTCATCACCGCGATGGCGACGGGAACGAATGGACGGGTTTCGTCGATGCGCGACATGGCGTGGCTCCTTCTGTCTGTCGCGTCATATAGCGATTCGGCGCCGGCCGCGCAGCCCGGCCCTTGACGAAGTGCGGGGCGGATGAATGTCTTGCTCATGGCATATCCAGCACTCGCGCTGACGCTTCTGCTCTTTCTCATGCTGGTGATGGCGGGCGCCTGGGCGGCGCAGCGCGCGACCCGCAATTCCGGCTGGGTCGACGTGTTCTGGACCTTCGGCACCGGCATTGCCGGGGCGGTCGGCGCTCTGGTCCCGCTCGGCACGGCGGCTCCGGCGCGGCGGCTGCTGGTGGCGGCGCTGGTGCTGGTCTGGGCCGGGCGGCTCGGCGGCTACATCCTGCGCCGCACCGCCGCCATCCGCCACGAGGATGCGCGCTATGCCCGGTTCCGCGCCGAATGGGGCGCGCGGTTCGAGCGGCGGATGTTCGGCTTGCTGATGATCCAGGCCGCGGTCGCCTGGCTGCTGGCGCTGGCGGTGACACTCGCGGCGAGCAACCCTTACCCGCTCGCCCCCGGCCTGACGCTGGCCGGGCTTGCCGTGTTTGCCGGATCGGTCGCCGGCGAAGGGCTGGCGGATAGGCAGATGCACGCCTTCCGCGCCGATCCCGCCAATCGCGGCAAGGTCTGCGCCCGCGGCCTGTGGGCGTGGTCGCGCCATCCGAACTATTTCTTCGAGATCCTGGTCTGGCTCGCCTATCCGCTGATTGGGCTCGCCGGGCCGTGGTGGCCGGGCCTTGCCGGCCTAGCCGCGCCGCTGTTCATGTATTGGCTGCTGGCGAAGGTTTCGGGCGTGCCGCCGCTCGAACGCGAGATGCTGGCCTCGCGCGGCGACGCCTATCGCGATTACCAGGCCCGGGTCAGCCCGATCGTGCCGTGGCCGCCGCGGCGGCGCGGCTGAGTGCCGTGCATCCGCATGCCGCCCGGCGCCGTATCAACAACGGCCTGAACCCAGCTTCGGAGTGAACGCATGAACCTTGCCGCCACCATGGCCGGAATGGCCGAGCGCCTGCCGATCCCCGACGCGCTGACCCGCCGCGGCATCGCCGGGCTGGTCGGCCGGACCGACCGCAAGCTCGCGGTGCTGACGGCGGATGCCGAGCGCGCCTTCGCGCGCGAGATGGCCCGCCTGCCGATCGCCCTGCACACCGATGCGGCAAATGCACAGCACTACGAGGTGCCGGCGGCGTTCTTCGGCCATGTGCTGGGAGAGCGGCGTAAATATTCCTGCTGCTTCTTCGCTTCGCCCACGGTGTCGCTCGGGCAGGCCGAAATCGACGCGCTGGAACGCACCTGTGACCACGCCGCGCTTGCCGATGGCCAGTCCATTCTCGAGCTTGGCTGCGGCTGGGGCTCGCTCAGCCTGTTCATGGCGGAGCGCTACCCTGCGGCGTCCATCACCGCTGTGTCGAACTCCGCCTCGCAGCGCGCGCATATCGAGGCCGAGGCCGCCCGCCTTGGCCTTGCCAATCTGCGCGTCATCACCGCGGACATGAACGAATTCACCCCGGAGCGGAGATTCGACCGCGTCGTTTCGGTCGAGATGTTCGAGCACATGTCCAACTGGCAGGGCCTGCTCGGGCGCATCCGTCACTGGCTCGCCCCGGGCGGGGCGCTGTTCCTGCATGTCTTCTCGCATCGCTCCGGCGCCTACCGCTTCGATCATGACGATCCGGCGGACTGGATCGCGCAGCATTTCTTCACCGGCGGCATCATGCCGAGCCACGGGCTGATCGGCCAGTTTTCCGACCTGTTCGCGGTCGAGGCCGACTGGCGCTGGAACGGCACGCACTATGCCCGCACCGCGCGGTGCTGGCTTGAGAATTACGACCGCAATGCCGGGCCGATCGGCGCGATCCTGCGCAGCGTCTATGGCACGGAGGCGGGTGTGTGGAAGCGGCGCTGGCGGCTGTTCTTCCTCGCCACCGAAGGGCTGTTCGGGCACGCTGGTGGCGAGTCCTGGGGGGTCAGCCATTACCGGCTGCGCCCGGTCTGATGCGTGCCGCCGCCCGCGCCCTTGCCGGCTTCGTCGCGCATGAGGACGGGCTGACCGCGACCTGCAACACCATCGCCCTCGTGCTGGCGAGCAACACGCCGTTCTACCCGCTCTATCTCTGGGCCGTGCTCGGGCGGAATACTGGCCCCTTCGTCCTGCTGACCCTGGCCTCGCTGCCCTTCTGGCTCGCGGTGCCGCTGCTCGCCCGGCGCAGCGGCTATGCCGCGCGGGCACTGCTCTGCACGGTGGGAACACTGAACACCGCATGGTGCACTCATGTGCTCGGCTTCTCCTCCGGGGTGGCGCTGTTCCTCATTCCGTGCGTGATGCTGGCGACTCTCGGCTTTCACCAGGCCGAACGGCGGACGATGTTCGCCCTCGCCGCGCTGCCCTTCCTTGCCTATGCCGCGCTGCGCCTCGCACCGATGCCGCCGATCGCGACCTACCCGGCGTCCGTTGCCGCCTCGCTCGCGACGCTGAATGGCTTCAGCGTTGCCTGCCTGACATTTTTCCTCGGAATCGCCTTCGCAGCCGTCCGCCCCTCGGCGCCGGCGGCGCGGGGCTGAGCCGGGCCGACCGCCTGGCCTCTTGCCTTCGCCGCGCCGCGCCGCTAGAGACATGCCGACCGGGTGCGTAGCTCAGCGGGAGAGCATCGCCTTCACACGGCGGGGGTCACAGGTTCAATCCCTGTCGCACCCACCAGATTTTCCAAACAAATCTACGATTTAGAGGATGGTCTGGCCCGGTCCAATCAATTTTCCTGATTTTGCGCCCCGATTTTTCCTGCTTAATCGCAGCTACAAGCTGCCATGGCGGCGAGACGGCTCTGATGTCTCAGTGATTTGAACGCGAGGGCAACCCGATCGGCTTGCATGGCAGGGTTGGACATTCCGGATGAGCCGGGAAGCCACAGCATGAGCGCGGAGTGTTGAGGCAGAGATTGGGAAAAGCTCTTTGTTGATCAGCGGCAGGCTAGCAGACCACATTCGGCGTGTTTCTCGTCCGAGATCAGCGGGACCTCTCAACAGAATTCAACAGAGCTTAGCGCCAGTCGGGCGATAAGCCCCGAAGGCGGCGGTCAACGGTGGCCGGTCGCTCGTCTTGCCACTCTCGACCTAACGGGCTGCTGCAAGAGGTCTGTGAGAGGAACGCCGTCCTAGGTAGGTTCGGCCTGGTGAGGCATTTTCCACTCGGGTGCGGTTCGAGTGCTTTCTTCCGGCTCAGGTACCGAGCGGTTTCGGCAGCCTTGGCAGATTGCAGGCCACCATCGCCAAAGTGAAGCGGGCCCGCACGTGCTTGATGCCGCATACATGGTCTGCGCCATGCCGCCGACTGTCTTGGTCCAGCCGAAGGGGGCCTCGATCTTCGTCCGGCGCCACTGCGATTTCGCTAGCCCGGGTGCCGGGTGGTTCTGCCATCGATGGCGGAGCGCCGAGACTTCCGGGCGGCATGCGGCGTGACCACCATCTGGCGCAGCTCAGCGGTGAAGTCGGCGCTGTCGTAGCCGCTGTCAGCCGGCCGCGTCAGGCGCCGGGTCGATCCGGACGAATGCCTGTGAAGCATCTGCTGTGCGGCCCGACATGCGGCGTGGCCACCGCCCTGCGTCAGGTCGGCCTGCACGATCAGGCTGGAGCGGTTCTCCATCAGGCTATGCCCCAATGAAGCACAGCATGGCCCCTGCGCCGGGTGACGTCTTGAACAGGCGGGCGTCGGGATCGATCGTCGAAGCACGGGTCGCGCTGGAGCGTCGTTCGCCGCGGAAATCGGCTTCGGCATTGCGGTTGCGGCGTGGGGCGGGTCATCGGTCGCAGCGGATGCCGCGCCGGGATGCGCTCCTCAAGATCGACGTAGATCAACAGCGATCACGTCACCTCGTCCGATCGGCGCATTGCCACCTCCGTCCTCGCAGTGGCGTTGGTGCATCATGTTCTGCAGCCGGCCTCGAGGCGGGGACTCTTCAGCGCCTTGTTAGAGCGTATTTCGATCAGTCCGGGTCATATCCGCATGAGCTGAAGTAGTTGGCGCATTCGCGGTGCTGGAAGCTGTCGACGAGCCTGCCGATCAGGTCCCATAGGCCGGAGACGGTTCGCTCTCC
>JAJZFF010000660.1 GCA_021805485.1 Pseudomonadota bacterium | reverse complement strand
GGCCAGCGGCGCGAGAACGGCAATGGCAAGCAGCATGTCGGCTCAGCCCTTCATCAGCGTGACGTCTTCGACTTCGATCGAGCCGCGGTTGCGGAAATACACGACCAGGATCGCCAGCCCGATCGCAGCCTCCGCCGCCGCGACCGAGAGCACGAACATGGTAAAGACCTGCCCCGCCATGTCGTGCAGCGCCGAGGAGAAGGCGACGAAATTGATGTTGGCGGCGAGCAGGATCAGCTCGATCGACATCATGATGACGATGATGTTCTTCCGGTTGAGGAAGATCCCGAAAATCCCGATCACCAGCAGCAGGCCGGCGACGACGAGATAGGGCCCGAGCCCGACCGCGCTCATCGGATCGTCTCCCGTTTCGCGGGCGCTGCCTGTGTCATCTGCTTCGCTCCCTTGCCGATGCCGAGTTTGACCATCGTCAGCGTCTCGTCGATCGGCCGCTGATGCTGCATCGAGATGTCCTGACGGCGCGAGCGGCGCTCGCCCGAATGGGTCAGCACGATCGCCCCGATCATCGCCACGAGGAGCAGCAGCGCCACCAGTTCGAAGGCGAACATGTAACGGGTGTAGATCAGGTCGCCGAGTGCCGCGGTGTTCGAAAGATGCGCCGGCATCGGCACCTGGCTGGCGAGATGGGCGGCGGGGGTGATGGTCCAGCCGATGGCGACGGCGCCGATTTCCACCATCAGGATGAACCCGATCAGCAGGCCGAGGGGCGCGTAGCGCTGGAAGCCCTCGCGTAGCGCCGCGAAATCGACGTCGAGCATCATCACGACGAAGAGGAACAGCACGGCAACCGCGCCGACATAGACGATCACAAGCACCATCGCCAGGAATTCGGCGCCGGCGAGCACGAACAGCGCGCCCGCGTTGATGAAGGCGAGGATGAGGAACAGCACAGAATGCACCGGATTGCGCGCGGTGATCACCATGCAGGCCGAGAGCAGCAGGATCGCGGCGAAGACGTAGAATGCGAGCGTGACGATCATGGCGCGTTACCGGTAAGGCGCGTCGAGTTCGAGGCGCTTGGCCAGTTCGCTTTCCCAGCGGTCGCCGTTCGCGAGCAGTCTTTCCTTGTCATACATCAGCTCCTCGCGCGTCTCGGTCGCGAATTCGAAGTTCGGTCCTTCGACGATCGCATCGACCGGGCAGGCTTCCTCGCAGAGGCCGCAATAGATGCACTTTGTCATGTCGATGTCGTAGCGCGTGGTCCGGCGCGAGCCGTCCTCGCGCGGTTCCGCCTCGATCGTGATCGCCTGCGCGGGGCAGATCGCCTCGCACAGCTTGCAGGCGATGCAGCGTTCCTCGCCGTTCGGATACCGGCGCAGCGCGTGTTCGCCCTTGAAACGCGGGCTGATCGCGTTCTTCTCGAACGGGTAGTTCAGCGTCGCCTTGCGCGTGAAGAAATAACGCAGGGTCAGCCGCAGGCCGGAGAGAATCTCCAGCAGCAGGAAGCGGTGCGCGATGCGATCAAGTCTGGCCATCATCCGATCTCCCGGTCACGCATGCGGCAACCAGCCGAAAATTTCGAGAACGCTCGCCGTCAGCACCAGCCAGCCGAGCGAAAACGGCAGGAACACCTTCCAGCCAAGTTGCATCAGCTGGTCGTATCGGAAGCGCGGCAGCGTCGCGCGCACCCAGAGGAAAACGAACAGGCACAGCATGACCTTGAGCAGGAACCAGACCGGTCCGGGGATCCAGGTGAACGGCGCGATCGGGATCGGCGAGAGCCAGCCGCCGAGGAAGAGGATGGTCGTCATCCCACTCATCAGGATCATGTTCGCGTATTCGCCGAGGAAGAACAGCGCGAAGCTCATCGCGCTGTATTCGACGAAGAACCCGGCGACGATCTCGCTCTCGCCTTCCGGCAGGTCGAACGGCGCGCGGTTCGTCTCGGCGAGGCCCGAGATGAAGAACACTACCAGCATCGGCAGCAGCGGGATCGCGAACCAGATATGCCGCTGCGCCGTCACGATGTCGTTCAGGTTGAGACTGCCGACGCAGACCAGCACCGAGAGGATGACGATGCCGATCGAGACCTCATAGCTCACCATCTGCGCCGCGCTGCGCATGGCGCCGAGAAAGGCGAATTTCGAGTTGCTCGCCCAGCCCGCGATGATCACGCCATAGACGCCAAGCGAGGAAATCGCGAACAGGTAGAGCAGTCCGACATTGATGTCCGCGATCCCCCAGTGGTCGTTCACCGGAATCACTGCCCAGGCGATGATCGCGAGCCCGAAGGTGATCATCGGCGCGAACAGGAACAGCATCCGGTTGGCGCCGTCCGGAATGATGGTCTCCTTGAACAGCATCTTGATCGCGTCCGCGAAGGGCTGCCACAGCCCGAACGGGCCGACCACGTTCGGTCCCTTGCGCAGTTGCATGGCCGCCAGCACCTTGCGCTCCGCATAGGTGAGATACGCGACACCGATCAGCAGCGGCACCAGCAGCGCCAGCGTGCGCAGCAGGGTGAGAACGAGAATGCCGAAATCCGTCGAGAAGAAACCCGCCTCCATCGCGCTCACTCCGCCGCCATCTGGCGCGGGAGGATGATTTCCTCGATGCATTTCGCCATGGTCGGGCTCGCGCGGCTGATCGGATCGGTCTGGTAATAGGTAGCGAAGGCGCGGCCGAACGGCGCGTCGCTCACGGCGGCGGCATCGCCGCGCGGCGCCTCGCCCCCGGCATGGCCGATGCGGCGCAGCGCGCCCGTCTCGCCGAAGACCGGATTGGCCTCGACCATGCGCGTGCGCAACGTGTCGAGATCGTCATAGGGCAGCGCCTGGCCAAGTGCGGCACTCGCCGCGCGCAGGATCGCCCAGTCCTCCCGCGCCTCGCCGGGCGGGAAAATCGCCCGCAGCGCGCGCTGCACCCTGCCCTCCGTATTCACATAGGTGCCGGATTTCTCGGTATAGGCTGCACCGGGAAGAATCACGTCGGCCCGCGCCGCACCGCGGTCGCCATGGTGACCCTGGTAGATCACGAACGTGTCCGCGCCGATCTGCGAGACGTCGAATTCATCCGCGCCGAGCAGCCACAGCACATCCACGCCACCGCCCATCATGCCGGCGATGTCCTTGCCGTTCTCCCCCGGCAGGAACCCGAGTTCGAGCGCGCCCATCCGCGCCGCCGCGTTGTGCAGCACGTTGAACCCGTGCCAGTCGGCGGTCAGCATGCCGGTCTGAAGCGCGATCTGCCAGCAGCAAGCGAGCACCGCCTTGGCATCCGGCCGCGCGAAGGCCTGCGGGCCCAGGATCAGCATCGGCCGTTTCGCCGCCGCCAGCCGCTTCGTGAAGTGATGCTCCGGATCGAGCAGCGCCTTCAGCGCATCGCCACCCTCGCCGAGATGTTCATGCTCATAGGTCAGGTCGGCCGGCGCGCCGACCAGCCCGGCGAAGAAACCGGGAGTCTCGACCCAGCGGCGCCGCAGCCGTGCGTTCAGGACCGGCGCTTCCTGTCGCGGATTGGCGCCGACGATCAGCAGCGCGTCGGCCTCGTCGATTCCCTCGATCGTCGTGTTGAAGCGGTGGAATTCCCGGCTCGACACATCGAACACCGCGCCATCCTGCCGGCAGTCAAGATTGGTGGAGCCGAGCGCCCCCATCAGGTCCTTCAGCGCCATCATGCTCTCCGCATCGCAGAGATTGCCGGCAATGGCGCCGATCCGGCTGCCGTCGATTCCTCTGATCCGGCCGGCGATGGCGGCAAGCGCCTCGTCCCAGCTCGCCGGGCGCAGCTTGCCCGCCTCAAGCAACCAGGGCCGGTCGAGCCGGCGGCGCTTTAGCCCGTCGATCGAGAAACGGCCCTTGTCGGCGAGCCATTCCTCGTTCACCGCGTCGTTCAGCCGGGGCAGGACGCGCAGCACCTCGCTGCCGCGCGCATCGACGCGGATATTGGTGCCGACCGCGTCGAACACGTCGATGCTGTCGGTCTTGCGCAACTCCCAGGTGCGGGCGGTGAACGCATAGGGCTTCGAGGTCAGCGCGCCGACCGGGCAGAGATCGATGATATTGCCCGATAACTCGGACGACAGGCCGCGCTCGACATAGTTGGTGATTTCCATGTGCTCGCCGCGCTGCACCGCGCCGAGTTCCGGCACGCCGGCGACCTCGGCCATGAAGCGGACGCAGCGGGTGCAGTGAATGCAGCGCGTCATCACCGTCTTGACGAGCGGGCCGAGATACTTGTCGGTCACCGCCCGCTTGTTGCCGTCGTAACGGGTATGGTCGCGCCCATAGCCCATCGCCTCGTCCTGCAGGTCGCACTCGCCGCCCTGATCACAGATCGGGCAGTCGAGCGGATGGTTGATGAGCAGGAACTCCATCACCCCACGCCGCGCCTCGCGGACCTTCTCGCTGTCGGTATGGATGACCATGCCCTCGCCCACCGGCTGCCCGCAGGAGGCGACCGGCTTCGGCATCTTCTCGACTTCCACGAGGCACATGCGGCAGTTGCCGGCGATCGACAGCCGCTCATGGTAGCAGAAGCGCGGGATTTCCTTGCCCGCTTCCTCGCAGGCCTGCAGCACCGTGTATCCGTTCGGAACCTCGATCTCGAGTCCGTCCACCGTCACTTTCGGCATCAGATCCGCACCCCGCTCGTGGCGCGCGCGGCGCCGTCCATCGTCTCGTGCCGCATCGTCCCCTCCGTCATTCCGCCGCGAGGCGCGATGCCGTGCGCGCCTTGTAATCGGCGATCCGCTGCTCGACCACTGGCCGGAAATGCCGCAGCAGACCCTGGATCGGCCAGGCCGCCGCGTCGCCGAGCGGGCAGATCGTATGGCCTTCCACCTGTTTCGTGACCTGTTCCAGCAGGTCGATATCGGCGATTTCCGCCCGCCCCTCGACCAGGCGATACATCATCCGCATCATCCAGCCGGTGCCCTCGCGGCAGGGCGTGCACTGGCCGCAACTCTCATGCTTGTAGAACGCCGCGAGCCGCGCGATCGCCCGGATCAGGTCGGTCGACTTGTCCATCACGATCACCGCCGCGGTGCCGAGGCCGGTGCGCTGCTCGCGCAGGCTGTCGTAATCCATCAGCACCGTGTCGCAGACCGATTTCGGAATCATGTGCACTGACGATCCGCCGGGTATCACCGCCTGCAGGTTGTCCCACCCGCCGCGCACGCCGCCGGCATGCTTCTCGATCAACTCGCGCAGCGGAATGCCGAGTTCCTCTTCCACATTGCACGGCCTGTTCACATGGCCGGAAATACAGAAGATCTTGGTGCCGGAATTCTTCGGCCGGCCGAGCGCGGAAAACCAGGCCGCCCCTCGCCGCATGATGGTCGCGACCCCTGCAATGGTCTCGACATTGTTCACAGTGGTCGGGCAGCCATAGAGGCCGAGCGCCGCCGGAAAGGGCGGCTTCATGCGCGGCAGGCCCTTCTTGCCCTCGATGCTCTCGATCAGCGCCGATTCCTCGCCGCAGATATAGGCGCCCGCCCCGCGATGCACGGTGATGTCAAAGGCCCAGCCCGACCCGCAAGCATCGTCACCGAGCAATCCGGCTTCGCGCGCCTCGTCAACGGCGGCCTGCAAATTCTTGTATTCATTGTAGTATTCGCCACGGACATAGATGAACGCCCGGTGCGCGCCCATGGCGAATCCGGCGATCAGCGCGCCTTCCACCAGCTTGTGCGGTTCGTGGCGCAGGATGTCGCGGTCCTTGCACGTGCCGGGTTCGCTCTCATCGGCGTTGATGACGAGATAGCTCGGCCGTCCATCTGTCTCCTTCGGCATGAAGGACCATTTCATCCCGGTCGGGAAGCCGGCGCCGCCGCGGCCACGCAGGCCCGAGGACTTGATTTCCTCGATGATCGCATCCCGCCCGCGGGCGAGGATGTCCTTCGTGCCGTCCCAGTCGCCGCGCGCCCGGGCGCCGGCGAGGCGCCAGTCATGCAGGCCGTAAAGATTGGTATAGATCCGGTCGCGATCGCTCAGCATCTCATTCCGCTCCGCTCACGGGCTTGGTGCCCCCGACGCCGAACAGCGTGGTCGGTCCGCCTTCGGGCGCCGAGGCCTGCCGCCCGATCGTCGAGCCCGCCGGCGGCACGTCGCCGGCGCGCAACCGCTCCAGCAGCGCCTCGGTGCGCGGCCCGTCGAGATCCTCGTAGACGTCGTCATTCACCTGCACCACCGGCGCGTTCACGCAGCACCCGAGGCACTCGACCTCCTCGATGCTGAACGTCTCGCCATCCGCCTCGGCGGCCTTGCGGCAGGCCGACATCACCTCATCCGACCCGCGCAGCCAGCACGGCGTCGTGGTGCAGACCTGGAGATGGAATTTTCCCACCGGCTTGGTGTGGAACATCGTGTAGAATGTGGCGACTTCATAGACCCGCATCGGCGGCATCGAGAGGCGCGCCGCAATCACGTCCATCGCCGTGCGCGGCACCCAGGCATGTCCCGTCTGCCGCGCCATCTGCCGCTGGGCGAGATCGAGCAGCGGCATCACCGCACTCGCCTGCCTGCCCTCGGGATATTTCGCGATGATCGAGGGGATCAGCGCCTCGCTCGTCTCATCGAAGCTGAAAGCCGGTTCCGTCATGTCGTTCATCTTTCAGCGATCCACTTCCCCGAACACGATGTCGATCGAGCCGAGCACGGCGATCGCATCGGCGAGGAGATGGCCTTTCGACATCAGATTCATCGCCTGCAGGTGGGAAAATCCGGTCGCGCGGATCTTGCACCGATAGGGCCGGTTGCTGCCATCGGCAACGAGATAGACCCCGAATTCCCCCTTCGGCGCTTCCACAGCGGTGTAGGTCGTGCCGGCTGGCACATGATAGCCCTCGGTATAGAGCTTGAAGTGATGGATCAGCGCTTCCATCGAGCGCTTCATCTCGGCGCGTTTCGGCGGCGTGATCTTGTGGTCCTGCACCTTGATCGGCCCTTCCGGCATCGCCTTCAGCGCCTGACGGATGATCTTCAGGCTCTCGGCCATCTCGCGGATCCGCACGAGATATCGGTCGAACGAATCGCCGTGCCGGCCGACGGGAATGTCGAAATCCACCTCGTCGTACTTGTCGTAGGGTTGCGCGCGCCGCAGGTCCCAGGCAATCCCCGAGGCGCGCAGATTGGGACCCGAGAACCCCATCGCCAGCGCGTCCTCCGCCGAAATCACCCCAATATCGACGAGGCGCTGGCGGAAAATCCGGTTCTCGTTCAGCAGGCTCTGCAGATCGTCGAGGAATTTCGGAAACTTCTCGCTCCATTCCCAGATCTGCTCGGCAAGACCCGTCGGCATGTCCTTCGAAACCCCGCCGGGACGGAAATAGTTCGCATGGAAGCGCGCGCCCGATACCGCCTCGTGAAAGGTCAGCAGTTTCTCCCGCTCCTCATAGCCCCAAAGGCTTGGAGACTGTGCGCCGATGTCCAGCGCCAAGTGAACGGCGTTCAGCAAATGATTGAGAATACGGGTAATCTCGGCAAACAGCACGCGGATCCACTGCGCCCGTTCCGGCACCTTCACGCCGAGCAGCCGCTCGGTCGCGAGGGCGAAGGCGTGCTCGCAGCACATCGGGCTGACGTAATCGAGCCGGTCGAAATACGGCACCGCCTGGAGGTATGACTTGTATTCGATCAGCTTCTCTGTGCCGCGATGCAGCAGGCCGATATGCGGATCGGCGCGCGTCACCGTCTCGCCCTCAAGCTCCATGATCAGGCGCAGCACGCCATGCGTCGCCGGGTGCTGCGGGCCGACATTGACCGTATGACGGTCGTTGATGTCGATCACACGGCGCTCGGTCTCCTGTGTGCCGTTCTGCATCCCGCCGCTCATGCGTCAGACCCTCCGCGGGTGGCCTTCTCGTCGCCGGGGAGCGTGGTCATCGCCTCCCAGGGCGAGAGGAAATCGAAATTGCGGAATTCCTGCGTCAACGCGACCTTGTCGTAGACCACGCGCTTCTGCTCCTCGTCGTACCGGAGTTCGACATGGCCGGTCAGCGGGAAATCCTTGCGCATCGGATGCCCCTCGAAACCGTTATCGGTGAGAATCCGCCGGTGATCGACCAGCCCGTCGAAGCTCACGCCGAACAGGTCGAACACTTCGCGCTCCCACCAGGTCACCCCGGGCCAGATGTCGCTGACGCTCGGCACCGGCGCGGTCTCGTCCGTGGTGACGATCACGCGCAACCGGTCGTTTCGGGTCACGGACAGAAGGTTATAGACCACGTCGAACCGCTCGGCCCGCTCCGGCCAGTCGACGCCGCAGACATCCATGCACTGTTCGAAGGCGAATTGCGGGTTGTCGCGCAGGGTGCGCATCACCGCCGCCAGCGCAGCGCGGTCGACGGCAATGATCCGCTCATCGCGTTCCAGCACGACATCAGTGACGCCGTGGATGGCGCGCAGCAGGTCGCCGAACGGGTCGGCCGGGGCCTCGGGTGCGGGCGCTTCGGTCTGGTTGTCTTCACTCACGGAAAATGGTCCCCGTCCGGCGGATCTTCTTCTGCAACTGGGTGATGCCATAGACCAGCGCCTCCGCCGTGGGAGGACAGCCCGGCACGTAGATGTCCACCGGCACGATCCGGTCGCACCCCCGCACCACGGAGTAAGAGTAGTGATAGTACCCGCCGCCATTCGCGCAGCTTCCCATGGAGATGACCCAGCGCGGCTCGGGCATCTGGTCGTAGACCTTGCGCAGTGCCGGCGCCATCTTGTTGGTCAGCGTGCCGGCGACAATCATCACATCGCTCTGCCGCGGGGAGTTCCGGGGGATGATACCGAATCGGTCGAGATCCCAGCGCGGCATGTAGGCGTGGATCATCTCGACGGCACAGCACGCAAGGCCGAACGTCATCGGCCAGAGGCTGCCGGTTCGCGCCCAGTTCACCAGGCGGTCGAGATTGGCGACCACGAACCCCTTGCCGGCGATCTCGCCGGTAATGCCGCGAATGACCGCTTCCTGTTCGGCGCCGGGGTCCAGATGATCGCGATTCCAGGCAATGTCGGGTTGCTGCACGGCGTTCATGTCATGCCTTCCGCTTGGGCCACTTGCGGCCGGTTTGTCACTCGTTTCGTCCGGGTCGGGCGCCGGTGGTCCGGGCTACTCCCAGTCGAGCGCGCCCTTGCGCCATTCATAGATAAATCCGACGACCAGAATTGCCAGAAACCCCATCATCGACCAGAACCCCAACGCCCCGATTCGTGAAAGGCTCACCGCCCAGGGAAACAGGAACGCGATCTCGACGTCGAAAATGATGAAAAGGATCGCAACGAGATAATAGCGCACATCGAACTTGCGCCTCGCGTCGCTGAACGGTGCGAAACCGCATTCATATGCGCTGAGCTTTTCGCCATAGGGATTTTGCCGTGCGACGACGAGCGATCCGATGATGAACGCCGCGCCGAGCAGAGCCGCGATACCGATGAACACCAGGATGGGGAAGTAGACCGACAGATCCGACTGCATCGCGATTGCCCCCGTTACGCATCAGTGTTGTCCACCTGGCGGCAGACCGTCCGCCCTGCTCTCGGCGTGCCAGACGATGCGACTAAATCGCCGGAGACCCCATGCGGGTCCGGACGACAAAGAGCGCATCCTCTCATGTTCTTCCATGACTGATGGCACTGGATATCTGTGTCGATCAGCGCAATGGCGCGAGTGACGGGGCTCGAACCCGCGACCTCCGGCGTGACAGGCCGGCGCTCTAACCAACTGAGCTACACCCGCGTTGTGGGGACCTCCCTATAGCGGCGGCCGGGATGCGTCAAGCACCCGGATCGCGCGCATCGGAAGATCGCCCGCCCACGGGCGTGTGGCGGCGGAAAAATCCCACCCGCCGGCGATGGCAACACGATGGCCGGATTGAGGCAAAACCTGTCCTGCGCGGCCTCCCGTCGACGTCTGCCCAAGGCTGCGCGCGGCGGCGAAAGAAAAATTCCGCTCCGGCAGGTATTTACGCGATTCTGCTATGCGTCTGGATTAAGTCGACCGGCGGCACCGGGATCGAATCGGCGCGACCGATTCGCGTTCTTCGCGGAAGTCGCGGAACCAATGGGCGGTGACGGGATCGAACCGCCGACCCTCTCGGTGTAAACGAGACGCTCTACCTCTGAGCTAACCGCCCGGAATCCGCAGGCTGGTCCGGCATACCGGCAGACCTGCGGTCATCCAATCGGGCCGGATAGTCCGGCCCGCATCAGCTTCAGTTCACGGCATCCTTGAGGCTCTTGCCCGGCTTGAACCGGACCGAGGTCGAGGCCGCGATCTGGATTTCCTCGCCGGTGCGCGGGTTGCGGCCGGTTGCCGCCTTGCGCTCGGCCGTGCCGAACGTGCCGAAACCGACCAGGCGCACCTCTTCCTTGCGCTTCAGAGCCTCCTCGATGGCGGCGAACACCGCATCCACTACCTCGGTGGCCTTGGCTTTCGAAAGGTCGGTCTTCTCCGCAACGTCTGCGACGAGATCCATTTTGTTCACGGGTCAGTCTCCCAGTTGGTGAAAACGGAATTAAAAACG
>JAJZFF010000643.1 GCA_021805485.1 Pseudomonadota bacterium | reverse complement strand
AAGCGCCCCAGATATTGACAAGGGTGCAGATCGCCGTGAGAGGCGATGGAGCGGGGGCACATGCGGAGCCTGTCTCGGGACACGGCGGAGCCGGAGGGGTTGCTGTTCGAGGCCGTCATCACGCCGCATCGCAGCCTGTCGCGCCGTGGCGTCCGAATTCTGGCCGTCGCGCTCGCCATCGCGTTCCTCGGTCCCGGGCTGCTGTTCTGGGCCCTCGGCGCCTGGCCCGTGCTCGGCTTCTCCGGCGTGGAGCTCGGTCTGGCGGCGGTGCTCATCCAGCTCCACGCCCGCTCTTTCCGGCGCAGCGAAATCGTGCTGCTCACCGGCGACGGCGTGTGCATCCAGCGCCGGGACGCCAGCGGACGGCGCACCGAGCGCCACCTCGATCCGGCCTGGCTCCGCGTCGAACTCGAAGACCGGCCGGGCCGGGTTCCCGCACTCATGCTGCGCACGCGCGGCGTCGCCGAGGAGATCGCTGCCAGCCTCGGCGAGACCGAGAAGCGCGACCTCGCCGCAGCTCTGGGCGAGGCGCTGCATCGCTGGCGCAATCCTGTATTCGACAATCCTCAACTGCGCGTTTGATCCGCGCGCGGGGCTCGACGGCAGCCGGCGCGGCGGCTAGCCTGCCGCGCATCCCAGGGACGGAAGGCGGCCATGAGCATCAAAGGGAAGTCCTACATCGTCGGCGCCTATGAGCATCCGACACGCAAGGCGCCCGACAAATCGGTGGCGCAACTCCATGCCGAGGTCGCGGCCGGCGCGCTGGCCGATGCCGGCCTCAGCAAGGAAGACGTGGACGGGTATTTCTGCGCCGGTGACGCCCCCGGCATGGGCCCGATCTCGATGGTGGATTATCTCAACCTGCGTGTCCGCCACGTCGACTCGACCGATACCGGCGGCTCCTCGTACCTCGTGCATGTCGGTCATGCCGCCGAGGCGATCGCGGCTGGCAAGTGCAATGTCGCGCTGATCACCCTCGCCGGACGGCCGCGCAGCGAGGGCATGGCCACCGGCACCGCGCCACGCCAGGGCAACCCGGCGCAACCGGACCTGCAATGGGAATACCCCTACGGCCCCACCGTCGTGAACATGTACGCGATGGTGGCCATGCGGCACATGTATGAGTACGGCACGACGAGCGAGCAACTGGCCTGGATAAAGGTCGCCGCCTCGCACCACGCGCAGCATAACCCCAACGCCATGCTGCGCGAGGTGGTGACGGTGGAGGAGGTGGTGAGCTCGCCGATGGTCGCGGATCCGCTGCATCGGCTGGATTGCTGCGTCATCAGCGATGGCGGCGGTGCCCTCATCGTCACCCGGCCGGAGATCGCGAAAAGCCTCAAGCGCCCGCTGGTGAAATTGATCGGCGCCGGCGAGGCGACGAAAGGGCAGATGGGCGGAGCCGTCGACCTCACCTATTCGGCCGCCCGCGTCTCCGGCGCGGCGGCGTTCAACGAGGCTGGGGTCACGCCGGCGGACATCCAGTACGCCTCGATCTATGACAGCTTCACCATCACCGTCCTGGTCCAGCTCGAAGATCTCGGCTTTTGCGAAAAGGGACAGGGAGGGCGCTTCGTCGCCGATGGCAACCTGATCTCGGGCGTCGGCAAGCTGCCCTTCAACACCGACGGGGGCGGATTGTGCAACAACCACCCCGCCAATCGCGGCGGCATGACCAAGGTGATCGAAGCCGTGCGGCAGGTGCGCGGCGAGGCCCATCCGAAGGTGCAGGTCGCCAACTGCACGCTGGCCCTGGCCCACGGCACCGGCGGGCAACTCGGCACGCGGCACGGCAGCGGCACGCTCATCATGGAACGGGAGTGAACCCAATGACCGAACGCACGCTTCCCGCTCCCACCCCCACCCCCGAAACCGAGGCCTTCTGGGCCGCCACGCGAGCCGGAAAATTCCTCGTCAAAACCTGCAAGGAATGCCAGCGCGCGCACTGGTATCCGCGCGCGCTCTGCCCCTTCTGCTTTGCCGACGCGACCGAGTGGCGCGAGGCGTCCGGCAGAGGCCGGATCTATTCCTTCAGCATCATGCGCCGCGCGCCGCAGCCCTACGCCATCGCCTATGTCGAGCTCGCGGAAGGGCCGATGATGATGACCAACATCGTCGGCTGCGACTTCGATGAAATCGCCATCGGCCAGGCGGTGCGCGTGGAGCTGCGCGAGGCCGAAGGCGGCTTCCGGGTGCCGGTGTTTACGCCGGGCTGAATGGGGCAGAGCCCGGTCCGACCTGATGGTTTGATCAGGTCGGAGCTTGCTATACGGAGCCCAGCCCGCCGCTCCGTTCGATGAAGGCGGCCACCTCCGCGGCGCCGAGTCCGGCGCGGATATTGGCGAACAGGAACGGCCGCTCGCCGCGCATGCGCCTGGCGTCGCGCTCCATCACCTCGAGACTGGCGCCGACCAGCGGGGCGAGATCGATCTTGTTGATCACCAGCAGATCGCTGCGCGTGATCCCCGGCCCACCTTTGCGCGGGATCTTGTCGCCGGCGGACACGTCGATGACATAGATCGTCAGATCGGCGAGTTCCGGGCTGAAGGTGGCGGCGAGATTGTCGCCGCCGCTCTCGATCAGGATGAGATCGAGCGCGGGGAAACGGGTCGCGAGATCGGCGACGCCGGCCAGATTGATCGAGGCGTCCTCGCGGATCGCGGTGTGCGGGCAGCCCCCGGTCTCGATCCCGAGGATGCGCTCGGGCGGCAGCGATCCGGCGCGGGTGAGGAACTCGGCGTCCTCCTTGGTGTAGATGTCGTTCGTGATCGCCGCGATCTCGTAGCGGTCGCGGAACTGCCTGCATAGCGCATCCATCAGCGCGGTCTTGCCGGAACCGACGGGACCGCCGACGCCGACGCGCAGCGGGCCGTGCGCAGAACCTGTCATGAGCGGAACAACCTCGTGTACTGGGTTTCGTGCCGCATCGCGGCGATGTCGGACCGGAAGCAGGCGCCGCCGATCGCGTCGAGCGGCGCACCCCGGGTCTCCTCGGCGGCCGCCAGGATCGCGGCTTCGAGCGCTGCGAGCACGCGTAGCCCCGCGCTCTGGCCGAGCGGGATCAGTCGTACGGCCGCGGAGACGAGATTGGCCGCGAAGGCGTGGAGATAGGCGAGCACGGCGTGCTCGGCGTCGATGCCCTCGCGGCCCATCAGCGCGCCGGCAGCGACAGGATAGGCGCCGGCGTAGCTGCCGCCCCAGGGCGCGGCGGCGGCGGCGAAGGCCGTCCCCTGGGCGACGGTTTCCATCTGGCGCTCGCGCGCCGGGGCCGCCGCGCGGGCGAGTTCGGCAATGGCGGCGAGCCTTCCCTCGTCCTCGGCGGCCGCGTGCGCTGCCCGCAGCAGGATCGCGTCGCTGCGTCCGGCGCCGTGCAGAAGGATGGCCTCGATCCAGGCGCGCAGGCCAGCCTCATCGGCGACGTCGCCAACCTCCACCGCCCACTCCAGCCCGTGCGAATAGGCGAAGCCTCCGGTGGGAAAGCCCGGCGAGAACCAGGCGAGCAGGTGCAGCAGCGCGCGTGGCGCGGTCATCGCGGATCAATCATGGTGATGGCCCGGCGTCCCCGCATAGGCGCCGGGCTCGGGATCGAACGGCGCCTCGATCGCATGGGCGTGCCCACCGAGCGCTTCCACCATTCCGCCGATGACGTGGTCGGCCCGCACGCGGAGCCGGCCGGCCAGGAACTGCACCGGCAGGTGGCGATTGCCGAGATGCCACGCGATCCGCAGCAGGACGGACGGGGCCGAATCGATCTCGAGCAATGGCTCCGGCACGGCGACGACGAGGACGATGCTGCCGTCTTCGCACAGCAGCCCGTCGCCGTCATGCAGATGCTGCGCGGCGGCGAGATCGAGGAGCAGTTCCCCACCACGCTCGCCACGCAAGAGAATACGGCGCCGATGCCGATGGTCATGGTCGAGCCGCACCCGGTCGGCCGCATCCGCCTGGTTCCAGGTGCCGGCACGAAGGATCTCGGTGGCGCGCATCAGAACAGGAAATAGCGCTGGGCCATCGGCAGCACCGCCGCCGGCTCACAGGTGAGCAGCACGCCATCGGCGCGCACTTCGTAGGTCTCGGCATCGACCTCGATCACCGGCGTGGCGTCGTTGTGGATCATGCTCTTCTTGCCGATCCCCCCACGCGTGTCGGTGACGGCGGCGAGGCGTCGCGAGAGGCCGAGCCGGCGTGCAAGACCCGCTTCCAGGGCGGCCGCGGAGACGAAGGTGACGCAGGATTCCGCCAGCGCGCGCCCGAACGCGGCGAACATCGGGCGGTAATGCACCGGCTGCGGGGTCGGGATCGACGCATTCGGGTCGCCCATCGCCGCCATCACGATGCTGCCGGACTTGATCACGAGATCCGGCTTGACGCCGAAGAAGGCGGGAGACCACAGCACGAGATCCGCCAGCTTCCCCGGCTCGATCGAGCCGATCTCCCGCGCCATGCCCTGCGCGATCGCCGGATTGATGGTGTATTTGGCGATGTAGCGCTTGGCCCGCGCATTGTCGGCCGCGCCGTCGCCCGGCAGCGCGCCACGCTGGGTTTTCATCTTGTGCGCGGTTTGCCAGGTGCGCAGGATCACCTCGCCGACGCGGCCCATGGCCTGGCTGTCGGAAGACATCATCGAGAGTGCGCCGAGATCGTGCAGGATATCCTCCGCGGCGATGGTTTCGCGGCGGATGCGGCTCTCGGCGAAAGCGATGTCCTCCGGGATCGACGCGTCGAGATGGTGGCAGACCATGAGCATGTCGAGATGCTCGTCGAGCGTGTTCACCGTGTAGGGCCGCGTCGGGTTCGTCGAACTCGGCAGAACGTTGGCCAGGCCTGCGACCTTGATGATATCGGGGGCATGCCCGCCACCCGCGCCCTCGGTGTGGAAGGCATGGATCGTGCGGCCCTTGAAGGCGGCGATCGTGTCCTCGACGAAGCCGGATTCGTTCAGCGTGTCGGTGTGGATCATCACCTGCACGTCGAACAGGTCGGCGACCGACAGGCAACAATCGATCGCCGCCGGCGTCGTGCCCCAGTCCTCGTGCAGCTTCAGCGCGGCGGCGCCGGCGCGTACCATCTCCTCCAGCGCCCCCGGTCGGGACGCGTTGCCCTTGCCGGCAAAAGCGAGATTGACCGGCAGCCCCTCCGCGGCCTGGATCATGCGCGCCAGATGGAACGGCCCCGGCGTGCAGGTGGTTGCCGCCGTGCCGGTCGCCGGCCCGGTGCCACCGCCGACCAGCGTGGTGATGCCCGATGCCAGGGCCTCCTCCACCTGCTGGGGACAGATGAAATGGATGTGGCTGTCGATGCCGCCGGCGGTGAGGATTTTGCCCTCGCCCGCGATCACCTCGGTGCCCGGACCGATGACGATGTCCACGCCAGGCTGCACATCCGGGTTGCCAGCCTTGCCGATCTTGGCGATGCGGCCATGCAGCAGCCCGACATCGGCCTTGACGACGCCCCAATGGTCAAGGATGAGCGCGTTGGTAATGACCGTATCGACGGCGCCCTCCGCCTGGGACGCTTGCGACTGGCCCATGCCGTCGCGGATCACTTTGCCGCCGCCGAACTTCACTTCCTCGCCGTATGTGGTGAGATCGCGTTCGACCTCGATGAACAGGTCGGTATCGGCCAGCCGCACGCGGTCGCCCGTGGTCGGGCCGAACATGTCCGCATAGGCGGAGCGAGGCAGACGGGCCATCGGTTCAGACCTTTCCCATCACGTCGCCGCGAAAGCCCTGCACGGTCCGCGTGCCGCGATAAGGGATCAGCGTCACCTCGCGGCTCTGCCCAGGCTCGAAGCGGATCGCGGTGCCAGCGGGAATGTCGAGCCGCATGCCGCGCGCGGCGGCGCGGTCGAAGCGCAGCGCCGGGTTGGTCTCGGCGAAATGGTAGTGGCTGCCGACCTGGATCGGCCGGTCTCCGGTATTGGCGATGGTCAGCACGGTGCGCGGCAGATCGGCATTGAGCGCGATCTCGCCCGGCGCGGTGAGAATCTCGCCGGGGATCATCGGATCGGCTCGTGCACGGTGACGAGCTTGGTGCCGTCGGGGAATGTCGCCTCGACCTGCACGTCGTGGATCATCTCGGCGATTCCTTCCATCACCTGATTGCGCGTCAGTACATGCGCGCCGGCTTCCATGAGGTCGGCGACGCTCCGCCCGTCGCGTGCGCCCTCGACGACGAAATCCGTGATCAGCGCGATGGCCTCGGGATGATTGAGCTTCACCCCGCGCTCCAGGCGCCGCCGTGCCACCGTGGCGGCCATGGCGATGAGCAGCTTGTCCTTCTCGCGCGGTGTCAGGTTCATCCGCTTCCCCCGGTCAGCACTGCCAGACGCGGGGCAGTTTCCGCTGCCCGCGCAGCGCCTGCAAGCCCGCGATGACGGCCCGGCGCAGCGTCGCCCCGTCGGGCGCGAGAATCCTGGCCACCAGCATCCCGTCCCAGGCCGAAACCCCCGCCTCTGCGTCGCCGAGCGCGTCGCGCAGCGGGCCCGCCGCCGCCGCCGCCTCTGCGGCGACGAACCACAGCGTCGCCAGCGCCGCCGCGCCGGCGGCGACCGCGGGGCGCGCCAGCACATCGGCGATCGGCTCGCCGTACGCCCCGCCGAGGCGGATCGCGTCGTGGAGCACCAGCCGCCCGTCGCGGACGATGCGCACGCTGTCGGTGAAGCCGCCCGATCGGACCCGTTCGCCGCGCGCGGTGCGGCCGAAAATCACCTGCTCGGCGCCGAGGAAAGACGAATCCGCCGCCAGGCTGACCGAGAGCCGCCGCTGCAGCAGCGCGCCGTCGAACAGGATGGTCTCCTGCGGCAGCCACTCGACGGCGCCGCCGGCGCCGACCGTGATCGTGGTCGCCAGCGCCGCCGGGGCGGAACCCGGCAGCGCGCGATAGACCCGCTCCGCGGCCGGCGTCACCAGGCTCGCGCGCGCACCGGGGCCGAGGGTGACGGCGCTCTCCAGCACGTCGCCGGCGGCGATGCCGCCGGAGCTGTTCATCGTCACCACTTCGGTCCAGCCGCCAGGGTCGGGCCGGGGCATGCGGGCCTTGAGGCAGCCTTCCTGCCGCAACCGGGCGAGCACCGTCCACTCCTCCCGCCGGGCGAGGCCGATCCGCAACCGGCCGCGGGCGCGCTGGAGGGACTCAGACGGAGAGGCGGCGGCGGACATCCTGCGGGTCGAGCTCCGTGTTGCTTCCGTCGAGCACGATCTCGCCGCGGTCCATGACCGCGATGTGCTGGGCGAGGAGATGGGCGAAATCGAAATACTGCTCGACCAGCAGGATGGCCATATCCCCGCGCGCGCGCAACGCCGCGATCACGCGGGCGATATCCTTGATGATGCTCGGCTGGATGCCCTCGGTCGGCTCGTCCATCAGCAGCAGGCGGGGGCGCATGACGAGCGCGCGGGCGATGGCGAGCTGCTGCTGCTGGCCGCCGGAGAGATCACCGCCGCGCCGGTTCAGCATCGTCCTGAGCACCGGGAACAGCTCGAACACGTCCTCCGGCACGCGGCGCGCGCCGCGTGGCAACACCGCGAAGCCGGTCTCGAGATTCTCGCGCACGGTCAGGAGCGGAAAGATGTCGCGCCCCTGGGGCACGATGGCGATGCCACGCCGGGCGCGGTCATAGATCGGCAGGCGCGCGATGTCCGCCCCCTCCCAGCGGATCGCCCCGCGGGTGAGCGGGTGGGCGCCGACGATGGCGCGCAGCAGGCTGGTCTTGCCAACGCCGTTGCGTCCCAGCAGACAGGTGACGGCGCCGATCTCCGCCTTGAGCGAGACGCCGCGCAGCGCGATGGCGGCGCCGTAATGCAGGTCGACGGTTTCCACCGAGAGCATGCGTCAGCGCCCCAGATAGACTTCGATCACGCGTGGATCGGCCGATACATGGTCGATCGAGCCCTCGGACAGCACCGCACCTTCGTGCAGCACGGTGACCTTGACGCCGAGCGCGCGCACGAACGCCATGTCGTGCTCGACCACGACGACGCTGCGCGTGCGGTTGATCTCGCGCAGCAATTCGGCGGTGGCCTCGGTCTCGGCGTCGGTCATGCCGGCGACCGGCTCATCGACGAGGAGAAGCTGCGGCTCCTGCGCGAGCAGCATGCCGATCTCCAGCCATTGCTTCTGGCCGTGCGAAAGGTCCCCGGCGCGGCGGGCGCGGTGCTCGACCAGCCGCGTCGTCGCCAGCACCTCCTCGATACGGGTCCGCTCGTGCGCCGGCGGCCGGCCGAACATCGTGTGCGCCGGGCTGCGGTTCCCGGCCAGCGCCAGCAGCAGATTGTCCCACACCGTGTGCATCTCGAACACGGTCGGCTTCTGGAACTTGCGCCCGATGCCGAGGGCGGCGATATCCGCCTCGTCCAGCTTGGTCAGGTCGGTATGCTCGCGGTAGATCACGTCGCCCTCGTCCGGGCGGGTCTTTCCTGTGATGACGTCCATCATCGTCGTCTTGCCGGCACCGTTGGGCCCGATCACGGCGCGCATCTCGCCGGGATCGAGCACGATGGAGAGGCCATTCAGCGCGCGGAAGCCGTCGAAGCTGACGGTCACGCCGTTGAGATAGAGCAGCGTGTCGGCGACGGTGCCGATCGGTTCGATCATGTCGGCTGCTCCCCGACCGGCAGCGGCTTGGGTACCACGCCGTCGCCTGTGCCACGACGCCGCAGGACACCGAGCACCCCGTTCGGCAGCAGCAGGGTCACGACGACGAACAGACCCCCGAGCGCGTAGAGCCAGAGCTCGGGCAGCGCGCCGGTGAAGTAGGTCTTGCCGAGATTGACCAGCACCGCGCCGAGGATGGCGCCGATCAGCGTGCCGCGCCCGCCGACCGCGACCCAGATCACCGCCTCGATCGAGTTCGCCGGCGAGAATTCCGACGGATTGATGATGCCGACCTGCGGCACGTAGAGCGCGCCGCCGATCGCCGCCATCACGGCGGAGATGACCCAGACCACGAGCTTGTAGGATTCCGGCCGGTAGCCGAGGAAGCGGACACGGCTTTCCGCATCGCGCACCGCGACCAGGACCTTGCCGAAGCGCGAGCGCACCAGCGCGCGGGCGAGAAGGAGCTGGGCGGAGAGGAACGCGGCAGTCAGAACCAGCAAGCCCGCCCGCGTCGCGTCCGCGTGCAGCGGCAGACCGAGAATGTCCTTGAAATCGGTCATCCCGTTATTGCCGCCGAAGCCCATGTCGTTGCGGAAGAAGGCGAGCAGCAGCGCGTAGGTCAGGGCCTGCGTGATGATCGAGAGATAGACACCCGAGACGCGCGAGCGGAACGCGAGGTAGCCGAACACCAATGCCAGCGCGCCGGGCACCAGAAGAACCATCAGGAAGGCGAACCAGAACATGTCGAACCCGTGCCAGTACCAGGGCAGCCGGGTCCAGTTGAGGAACACCATGAAGTCCGGCAGCATGGCGTTGCCATAAACCCCGCGCGTGCCGATCTCGCGCATCAGGTACATGCCAATGGCATAGCCGCCGAGCGCGAAAAATGCCGCGTGGCCCAGGCTGAGGATCCCGGCAAAGCCCCACACCAGATCGACGGCGAGCGCCAGCATCGCGTAGCATAGATATTTCCCGGCCAGGGGCAGCACGAAACTCGGCACGTGCAGCGCCCCATCGGGCGGGGTCGCGAGGTTCAGCGCGGCGATCAGCACAGCGCCGCCGAGCACCGCGACCAGCGTCAACCCGTCGCCGACGGTGATGCGTCTCATGCCTCCACCGCCCGGCCCTTAAGCGGGAACATGCCGCGCGGGCGCCGCTGGATGAAGACGATGAGCAGGACGAGCACGGCGATCTTGCCGAGCACCGCACCAGCGACCGGCTCCAGGAATTTGTTGACGATGCCGAGCGTCAGCGCGCCGAGCGCGGTGCCCCAGAGATTGCCGACGCCGCCGAAGACCACCACCATGAAGCTGTCGATGATGTAGCTCTGGCCGAGATTGGGCGAGACGTTGTCGATCTGGCTCAGCGCCACGCCGGCGATACCGGCGACGCCGGAGCCGAGCCCGAATGTCAGCGCGTCGATCCACGGCGTGCGGATCCCCATCGCCGCGGCCATGAACCGGTTCTGCGTCACGGCACGCATGCGCAGGCCGAGCGCGGTCCGGCGCAGCGCGAGCATCAGCACCGCGAACACCAGCGCCGCGAAGACGATGATGGTGAGGCGGTTGGCGGTGATCGTCAGGCCGCCGAGCGGGAAGGCCCCGCTCATCCACGCCGGCGTGCTCACGTCGCGGTTGCTCGGGCCGAAGATCGAACGCACCCCCTGCTGCAGGATGAGCGAAAGACCCCACGTCGCAAGCAGGGTTTCCAGCGGCCGGCCATAGAGGAAGCGGATCAGGCCGCGCTCGATGGCGATGCCGACGGCGCCGGCGACGAGGAAGGCGGCCGGCACAGCGACAAACAGGCTGGCGCCGAGCAGGCCGGGCGCGTAAGCGCGCATCGCCTCCTGGACGACGAAGGTGGTATAGGCGCCCAGCATCA
>JAJZFF010000648.1 GCA_021805485.1 Pseudomonadota bacterium | reverse complement strand
CTGATAGGTGAGTTCGGCGTAGGTCTCGGCGCTGCGCACCGGATAGCCGGGGTTGTTGCTGAACAGCGCCACCTGCCGGTCGTGGGCACTGACGCTCGCGCCCACCTGCGTATAGCCGAGGCCGATTCCGGCGCTGTCGTTCTCCCGCCCCGCCAGCGGTGCGCGCATGACGAGGCCGGCATTGGCGGCCAGATCGATCAGGTTGCGATCGTTCGGCGCGCCGAGCGCGCGGGCGAACACGCCGAGCCCGCGCGGGCTCGCCGGCGCGGGCTTCCAGACGGTCTGATCGACCACGGCGTAGGCGCTGGCGTTGCCCTGGCGCATCTGGCGCACGCCGGCGCTGGCCGGGCTGGCCAGGGGAATGCCCTGGCTGTCGTACTGGCGGCTGGGGAAGGCGCCGCTGTCGTACCACAGCCCGACACGGTAGGTTCCCGGCAGGGATGCGCCCTCATCCGTGCCGCCGCCGCGCGCGTACTGGAGTTCCGCGATCCACAGCACGCCGCCGGCGAGGCTGAAATTGGTCCCCGAGGCATCGACGCGCTGCGCATTCCCAAAGAAGCCGGCGCCGGAGGGATTGTCGGCGAACGCGCCGGCGAGCAGCGTCACCGACTGGCTCGGGTGCAGCCGCAGCCGCACGCCGGGGGAGGCGAGCGGGTAGGCCGGGCCACCGCCATAAAGATCGTAGGAGGGCAGCGCCGGCCAGCCGAACATGGCATTGACGAAGAGGCCGCCATACTGGCTGACCATGAACTCCTGATCGAGGCTCTGCACCCCGATCTTCACGTCCGCGAGACCGTCGAACAGGGTCTGCTGGAACCAGAGTTCCCAGAGCCGCGTCGCGCGCTCGGCCTCGATGCCGCTGGCGAGGTCGAGCACGCCGAGTGCGTCGGTGCTGAGGTTGCGGCCGTGGATCTGCAGCGCGCTGACATTGAAGGTCCCGCCGCGCCAGCCGAACGCCGCTGCCGTATCCAGGCCGACGCTCATTTCCGTCACCCCCTCATAGTCCAGGGCGCGGCGCGTGCCGCCGGTGACGTTGCCCAGCGCCTCGCTGGTCTCCTGCAGGCCGAAGGAAATCCCCACCCGGGCGAGCGCGGGGCGCACGCCACCGATGTCGCCGAACAGCGAGGATTGCTCCCAGATCGAGCTCGGCGGTGCGGCGCCCGCGTCCTCGGCCCGCGCCCCGGACGGGCCAGCCACCCCGGCAGCCATCAGCGCCGCCGCGCAGACGGGCACAAAACGTTGCATCATGGTCGGTTCTTATCATGCCGCAGCGCAGCAAACAGCCCCGGCGCCGACGCCGGCCCCTGCACGCGGCGCATGGCCCACTGCCTCAGGTTCCGCCGCGTGCGTCCGCGAGGTCGGGCAGGTGATGGAGCCGCGATGTCGCGGGCTCGGCGAGCGCTGCGATATGCGCGTGGTGGGTGAACAGGATCGTCTGCGTGACCTGCCCGAACGAAGCCAGCGCCCGCAGTGCCGTCCGCGCCCGCTGATCGTCGAAACTGGCCAGCAGGTCATCGGCGATGAAGGGCAGGGGCTCGACATGGCTTGCGTGCGTCTGGATCGCCGCCAGGCGGAGGGCGAGATAGAGCTGGTCGCGCGTGCCCTCGCTCAACCGGTCCGCGGGACAGGAGCTGCCGTCCGGCTGCAGCGCCAGCACCGCTATCCGCCCATCCTCCATTTCGTCGGCGGCGAGGCGTTCATAGCGGCCCGCGGTGAGGGCGCCGAACAGCGCGCCGGCGGCGCGGAGCAGCGGCGTCTGCTGCTCGCGACGGAACCGCTCGACACCGGCGCGCAGCAGCGCGTGGCTGAGCTGCACGCGGACGTAGCGCGCGGCGATCGCCTCGGCCTCCGCCGCCGCGTCGTGCATGCGCTGAAGGGCCCCGGCGGCGTCCTGGCCGCGCTCCATCGCGGCCAGCCGCGACCCGACGTCGCGCAGGGACACGGCGAGCGCCTCGTTTTCCTCGCCGATGGTGCTCAGCCGGGCTTCGATCTCCTTGATGCGCGCGGGAAGCTGCTCCAGATCCGTGCCCTCCGCCTCGCGGGCGAGGGCGTCGAGCGTCAAGCCATCGTCGAGCCGGCGCAGCTCCGCCTCGCGGTCGGCGATTTGCGCCGCCAGCACGGCCGCCTCTTTGGCGCGTTCGATGGCGGCGCTCAGGGCCTCGTCGTCCTGCGCGCCGGCCAGCTTGCGCAGTGCGGCCAGTTCATCCTCGGCGCGAGCAAGCCGGTTCTCCAGCGTGGTCAGGGTTTCGGCCCGGGTCGCCAGGCGCTGGCGGAGCTCCTCCCGCTTCGCCGCGGCGGTGCGGCTGGCGGCCAGCCGGGTCGCCAGGGTCCTCACCCGCTCGGGCGCCGGCGCGGCCACGAGCCCGGCGGCGCAGCGCGTGGCGCACTCGGCCGAGCTGCGATCGAACGCCTCGATGTCCGCCGTCATGGCCCCGATCCGCTCCCGCGCGGCGCGCCAGCCGTGTGCATGGAGATCGATCTTGGTCCAGATCTCCAGCGCGTCGGCGCCTGCCGTCGCGCTGGCGTCGGCGGTCAGCCCCACCGCCGTTGCGATCGTCGCCCAGCGTTCCTGCCAGACGGAGAGCTTCTCTTCCAGCGCCTCCTGCCTGCGCCCGAGCGCGGCGAGAGCGCGCTTGCGTTCCGCCAGGGCCGTGCGTGCCTCGCTGCGGCGACGCCCGCCTTCCTCCCACTCGGTCAAACGCTGCCGCGCGGCCCGCAGCAGCGGCGCGACGCGTCCCTCCGCTGCCGGCACCGAGGATGGCACGACGGATGTCAGCGGATCGCGAACCCGGATGTGACGGGCCTGGATCGGGGCGAGAGCCGCCTGTTTGGCGCGTGCATCCTCGATCCTGGTCAGCGCGGCGTCACGCAGCGCCCGCCATTCCCGCATCACGGCCGGGTCCTGCGCGGTGATCCCGCTCGGCTGCCACAGCCGCGCCCATGCAGCCTTCGCCGCTTCCAGCCGCGTCTTCGCCTCGGCCAGCGCCGCTCGGCCTCCGTCGCGCAGCGCCGTGGTGCGCGCCGTGTTCGCCTGCACCTGTTGGAGGCTGGCGAGCCGCTCCGCCTCGCCGGCGTGATGATCGGCCAGCGCGTCGGCTTCGGCGATCAGGATGCCCAGCCCATGCGCCAGGTCGCCGGGTAGACCGTCGCGCTCGTCCGCCGTGGGTGGTGGACCGCCCTCGATGCGATGGCGCCGGATGAGCCGCCAGGCGCGGTCTCGCCGCTCGCGTGCGACGGTGATCGTCTCGCGGCTCGGCGGGACACCGCCGGCGAGGACGCCCGCCAGCTCGGCCGCGAGCCTCTGCAGCGCCTGCTCGTGGTCCCGCAGCGTGCGCTCGCACGCCGCGGCCTCCGCCGTCGCGGCGGCGAGTTCGCCCTCCGCCTGCGTCGTGAGGGAGGCGAGCGGCAGCTGCATCAGCGAGAGCGCCTCTGCGGTCCCGGACCAGAGCGGCAGCGCCGCGATGGCGCGGTCGGCGGCGAACTGGCTCTCACGATAGGCGGCGTGTGCCGCGTCGAGTTCCTCGTCGACCGGGCCCTCGGCGGTGGCGGCCTGGACTGCGGCGATCAGCGCGTCCGCCGGCTCGGCCTCGCCGAGCGCCGCGAGATTGTCGCGGCAGGCGAGGACGGCTTCGGAGGCCTGCGCGAGCTCGTCCGCGAGGCCATCGCGCTGGCCGCTGAGGCGGGTATGCTCGCTGATGGCGCCGGAGGCCTCGCTGCGGGCGGGATCGGAGGGCATGCGCTGAAGCAGCGCCTCTGCGTCGAGGGGCAGGCCCAGCCGCTTCCCGCAATCCTCGACCCGCCCCAGCGCCTCGCCGGCTTGCCGTTCTTGGCTCTCGCGGTCGCGCACCGCGCTCTCGATGCGCTGGAGGTCGGCGGCGAGCGCGTCTATGGCGGCCGCCTCGGCGAGCAGCGCCTCGTCGATCGGCAGCCCCTGCAGGGCGGCTTCGTCCAGACTCTGCGCGTTCGACTCACGCTCCAACTCGCGCAGCAGGCTCTCGCGGGTCTGCACGGCCTTGCGTCGCTGGTCTTCCGCGTCCGGCGGCAGCGACGCCACCACGCCCAGCGCGACGCGCGCGCTCTGGTGCCGCTGCAGCGCGAGGCGCGCCGGCGTCGTGCGGCGGATGCGATCGAGCTGCGCGCGCTCGGCCGCCAGCTCGGCCTCTGCAGTCGTATTGGCTTGCCGCGCCTGGATGGCGTCGGCGCGCTCCGTGCGCGCCTTCTCGTAATCCGCCCGGCGCACGCTGTGCGCGTCCATCTCTCGCCTGGCGGCCTGGATGCTGTCGGCCGCGATGTGGAAGGCGCGCTTGCCGCGCCGATCGCCGTAGAGGCGCAGGGCCTCGTCATTCAGGCGATCGACGGCGCCACGAACATTGTGCAGGCCGGTATAGGCCTGGACGATGCTCTGCCCGATCTCGCCCTCGCCTTTCAGGATGGCCAGGCCACCGCGCCGCAGTTCGGCGCCGTCCATGCCGAACAGTTCGGTGAAGCGCTCGCGGGAGGCCCCGGCCAGGAACGCGGCCATCGCACTCTCCGGCACCGGCGCGTCTGCCGCGTCGCGCAGCGTGTCCCGCCGGCCCTTGCGGCGCACGAAGGACCCACGCCGCCCATCGGCCATCTCGACCTCGATGCCGACCCGCAACTCCTGTTGCTCGTGCAGGAAGGCGAACGGCGTTCTGTGCGGGAAGCCGAACAGCGCGTCGCTGATGGCGGCGAGGGCGGTCGATTTGCCCGCTTCGTTGCCGCCGAGCACGATATGCAGGCCGACCCCGGCGTCGAATTCCAGACTGACGTCGCTGAGGTGCCCGTAGCGCGTGAGCAGCAGCCGGGTGATCCTCACGGTGCGGCGTCGTCCTTCAGCGCCTGGGCCGCGAGATCCCACGCATCCGGCACCAGGGCCTGCAGCTCCGCCAGGGTCTGCGGCAGAGTGGGCGGGGCGCGGCCGGGGACATGCGGCAGCTCTTGACGAAGCCGCCGGAACTCCGCGAGCAGCCGTTCGACGGTCGCCGGATCGTCGAGCCCGTCGGCGAAGGCGCGGGCGAGATCAGCGGCGGGTCCCGCGCCCGCCGCGCCGGGCGCGCGCGTCAGATCGATCACCCGCTCGACGAAAATCTCCGCTCCGGCGCCGAGCGCGGCATTGCGGCATTCCGCCTCGATCGCCGCCGGATCGGCGACGAAGGCGGGATGCAGCGCGGTCACGCCCTGCAGGGTCACCCGCACCAGCAACGGCCGACCTTCCGCCGCCGCTGCGCTCTGGTCGAACGCCAGCGCCACCCTGGCCGCGACGTCCGTGATCGCGTCCGCGCCGTCCAGATCGACCTCGATCCGGTCCCAGCGCAGAACGTCGGTGGCGCGATGCGTGACGGCGACGATCCGGCCATCCGCGACCTCGACCAGCGTCGCGCCCTTGGCGCCGGTCTCGCGCGCATGGCGGCCCTGGATGTTGCCGGGAAAGACGATGTGCGGCTGCTCGTGCAGCACGCGCCGCTCATGGATATGGCCCAGCGCCCAGTAGTCATAGCCCGCGGCCCTCAGCGCCGCGACGCGGCACGGCGCGTAGACCTCGTGCTCGCCGGGGTCTTCGGCGGAGCTGTGCAGCATCGCGATCGACAGCCGGCCTGGCTCCGGGCCGGGATAGGATCCCGAGAGGTCCTCCGTGACGTGCCGGTCCGGAAAGGAGCGGCCATGGACCACGACCGCCAGATCGTCCGATACCCAGCGGTCCACCTTGCGCGTGGACATGACCTGCACGTTCGGCGGCAGGGTCAGCTCCCGGCTGATGACCGACGCCGCGTCGTGATTGCCGCGGACGACGATGCAAGGGCGCGCGAGGCGGCGCATCTGTTCGGCGAAGAACAGGCCGGTGCTGAAGTCGCGCCAGTCGCCGTCATAGAGATCGCCGGCGATCAGCACGAATGCCACATCCTCGGTGATCGCCAGGTCGATCAGGTTGACGAAGGCGCGGCGCGTGCAGTGGGCGGTGACGTGCGGCGCGATGGCGTCGTGGCGGGCGAGGCCGGCGAGGGGGCTGTCGAGATGGATGTCGGCAGTGTGCAGGAATTTCACGGCCCCTCCGGCCAGCCGAGCTAGCGTGATGACCGAAGGTGGAATCACACGCAGGTCTGAATCACGCGATAGAACAAAGAGCTAGAACAGGGTGCCTTCGCCTGTCTGAAGAGCATCCTGCTCTAGCATTGCCAGCCGCTTGCCGGCAAGGCTAGCCGACTTGGCCCTCGCCCCCCTCGCTGCCAAGCGCGGCGGCGACGGCGTGGCGCAGCGCCGGCAGCACTTCAGCCGCGAACCAGGGGTTGCGGCGCTCCCAGCCGGTCGTGCGCCAGGAGGGATGCGGCAGCGGGAAGTGGCGCGGCAGGAACGCGGCGTGGTCGCGCACCCGCTCCGCCATCCGCCCCTTGCCCAGGACGAAATCCTGCGCGTAGCCGCCCACCAGCAGCGTCAGCCGCAGCTCGGTGAGCAGCGGCAGCAGGCGCGGATGCCACAGCGCCGCGCAGCCGGGGGAAGGCGGCGCGTCGCCGCCGCGGGGCAGGCGGCCCGGATAGCAGAGCCCGATCGGCACGATGGCGACGCGGGCGGGATCGTAGAACTGCGCCCGCGTCAGGCCGAGCCAGCCGCGCAGCCGCTCGCCGGAGGCATCGTTGAACGGCGTCGCGGTCGCATGCGCCCGTGTGCCCGGCGCCTGGCTGGTGATCAGCAGTCGCGCCCCGGCGCCGAGCTGGAAGACCGGTCGGGGGCCGAGCGGCAGCGTCGCCGCGCAGCGCGTGCAGGCGCGGGCTTCGGCGCCGGCGCGCTCCAGCGCGCGGACACTGTCCGGGGCACCGCCGTCGGGGACCATCCGGCCCGCCGCGGGCCCCTACATCGGCGCCTTTGCCGCCGCCCCGGCCGGCTGCACGGCGAACTCCACCGCCACCGGCCCCTGGGTCGCGAAGCGCAGCGTGCAGGCGAAGTGGCTGCCGGGCGCCAGCGCCTCCTTGGTGTCCATCAGCATCAGGTGGTTTCCCCCCGGCGCCAGGGTCAGTGTGCCGCCGGGCGGAACCGGCAGGCTCTCCACCGCCCGCATCCGGGCCACGGCGCCGTCGCGCGTGGTCGCGTGCAGCATCGTCATGCCGGCGATGGCGCAATCCGCGCCGAGCAGGCGCTCCGGCGCGGTGCCGGTATTGGAGATGCTGAGATAGCCGACGGCGCTGGCCCCGGCCGCAGCCGTCGCGCGGCTCCAGGGATGGAGAATGACCAGCTTCCCGGCCTCGATCCGCGCCTCGCTCCCCTCCGGCGGCGCGGGGCCGGCGGCGAGCACGGTGAGCAGGGCGGCGGCGAGGGCCAGGCGGGGCATCGGGCGTCCTTTCATCTGGAGCGGGCCACAAAATATGGGGCGGGCCATCTCAGGTGAGCTTGTATTCGACCTCGGGCGTATAGACCGACTGCTCCTTGCCGAGCTGCGAGCTGAACAGGGTGAAATGGCCGACCGGCACCGCCTCGATGCGGAACAGATTGTTGGCCTGGACGAACGCGGCAAGGCGCTGCTCGACCGGATTCTCCAGCCGGGCGAGGGTGACATGGGGTGAGAAGCGGCGGCGCTCCGGCTCCAGGCCGACGCGCTGCAGCGCCGTTTCCACCTTCGCCTGCAGCCGCTCCAGCGCCTCGTTGCGCTCGACGCCGACCCAGAGCGAGGTCGGCCGGCCGCCTTTGGCGAAGGTGCCGATGCCGCCGATGGCGAGGGGAAAGCCCCGCGCGGTGAGCGCGGCCAGGCCGAGGTCGATCTCCTCGGCCCGGTGCGCCGGCGTTTCGCCGATGAAGCGCAGGGTGACGTGGTAGTTCTCCGGCGCCACCCATCGCGCCCCGGGCAGGCCGGCGCGGGCCAGCATCGCCAGCCGCTGCTTCACCTCGGCCGGCAGTTCCAGGCCGACGAAGAGTCTCATGGACCGCTCGCCTCGCTGATCAGCCGCTCCACCAGCGGCAGCAGCCGCGCGACGATGATGGCCACGCCGCGCGCCGTGGGGTGGATGCCGTCCGCCTGGTTCAGCGCCGGATCGCCCGCCACCCCGGCCAGGAAGAACGGGTCGTAGAGCAGGCCCGGGCGGCGGGCCAGGCGGTCGAACACGGCGTGGAAGGCGGCGGCATAGTCGGCGCCGAGATTGGGCGGCGCATACATGCCGCAGAGCAGGGCGGGGATGTGGCGCGCGGCGAGCGTATCGAGGATGGCGGCGAGATTGGCCTCGGTCGCCGCCGGGTCGATGCCGCGCAGCCCGTCATTGGCGCCGAGCTCGACGATCGCCGCCGCCGGCGTGTCGGCCAGCGCCCAGCCGAGCCGCGCCCGCCCGCCCGCCGAGGTGTCGCCGGAGACGCCGCCGTCCAGCACCATTGCCGCCACCCCGTGCGCGTGCAGCGCCGCCCCCAGCTGGGCCACGAACCCGTCGGCCTGCGGCAGCCCGTAGCCGGCGGTCAGCGAGTCGCCGAGAGCGAGCAGCTTGATCGGGGCGGCCATTGGGGCGGTATCGGCGCGCCGCGCGGCGAACAGCGCCGCCAGAGCCATTCCGAGGACGACGTTGCGCCGGCCCGGCCAGAGGCCATATTTCTGTTCGATGGACGCCATCACCTCGTACGCGGCGACGCCGGAACAGGCCGACGCTGCGCCCTTCCTCGAAATCCGCGATCTGCGGCTGACCCTGCCGTCTAGCGCCGGGCCGGTCAACATCCTGCGCGGCGTCGATCTCAGCCTGGCGCGGGGCGAGGCGGTGGGCCTCGTCGGGCCGTCCGGATCGGGCAAGACCAGCCTGCTGATGGTGCTGGCCGGGCTCGAACGCGCCACCGCGGGGACCGTGCGCCTGGCCGGCGCGGAGGTGACCACGCTCGACGAGGACGGGCTGGCGCGGCTGCGGCGCGAGCGCATCGGCATCGTCTTCCAGGCCTTCCACCTGATCCCGACCATGACCGCGCTGGAGAACGTCGCCGTTCCGCTGGAACTGGCCGGCGCGCGGGACGCTGCGGCCCGCGCGCGGGAGGCGCTGGCCGCGGTCGGGCTGGCGCACCGGCTCACCCATCTGCCGGGCCAGCTCTCCGGCGGCGAGCAGCAGCGCGTCGCCCTCGCCCGCGCCTTCGCCCCGGCGCCGGCGGTGCTGCTGGCCGACGAGCCCACCGGCAATCTCGACCAGACCACCGGGGAGACGGTGATGGACCTGCTGTTCGCCCTGCGCGCCCGGCACGCCACGACATTGCTGCTGATCACCCATGATCCGCGCCTGGCCGCGCGCTGCGGGCGGATCGTGCGGCTGGTGGACGGGCGCATCGCGCCAACCCCGAACGGCGCGGCCGGCCCGGCGTGATCCTGGCGCTGCGCCTGGCCTGGCGGGAGCTGCGCCGCGGCGCGCCGGGGCTGCGCATCGTCCTCGCCTGCCTCGCCCTCGGCGTCGCGGCCATCGCCGGCGTCGGCTCGCTGCGCGAGGGGGTCGAGCGCGGTCTGGCGGCGGACGGACGGCGCATCCTGGGCGGGGATTTCGAGATCGATACCGGCGCGCAGCCCCTGCCCGCAGCGGCGCGCGCCTGGCTCACCGCCCGCGGCGCGCGCCTCTCGGCCATCGTGCGCATGCGCTCGATGCTCATCGCACCCTCCGGGGAGCGCATGCTGGTCGATCTCAAGGCGGTGGATCCGGCCTGGCCGCTGGTCGGTGCGGCCGGTCTGCGCCCGGCCGGGCCGCTCGCCGCCGCGCTCGCCGCCGAGGGTGGCGCCGAGGGTGGCGGTTTCTTCGGTCTGCTCGCCCAGCCGCTGGTGCTCGACCGGCTCGGGCTGCATGTCGGCGACACGGTGCGGCTCGGGCGGGCCAGCTTCACTCTCCGCGGCGCCCTCACCGATGAGCCGGACCGGGTGGCCACCGCCTCGATCTTCGGCCCGCGCGTGCTGATCGCGGCCGTGGCGCTGCCGGCGACCGGGCTGGTGCAGCCCGGCTCGATGCTCGAGCACGGGCTGCGCGCGGTGCTGGTGGAGGGAGCCGACCCGGCGGCCACCGTCCGTGCCCTGCGGGCCGCCTTCCCCGACCAGGGCTGGCGCATCCGCCTCAGCGGCGACGCGCTGCCCGGGGCGCGGCGCTTCATCGACCAGAACGGGCTGTTCATGACGCTGGTGGGGCTGACGGCGCTGCTGGTCGGCGGCATCGGCGTCGCCAACGGCGTCCGTGCCTGGCTCGAGGCGCGGGCGCAGAGCCTCGCGGTGCTGCGCTGCATCGGCGCGCCGGGGCGGCTGGTGTTCCAGGTCTGCCTGGTGCAGGTGATGGCGCTGGCGGCGGCCGGCGTGCTCGCCGGGCTGGCCGTCGGCGCCGCGCTGCCGGCCTTGGCGCGCGCGGTGCTCGCCGGCCTGCTGCCGGTGCCGCCGCGCCTCGGCCTCTATCCCGGGCCGCTGGCGGTCGCCGCCGCCTACGGGCTGCTGACCGCCGCCTGCTTCGCGCTGCTGCCGCTCGGCCGCACGCTGTCCATTCCCGCCGCCGCCCTGTTTCGCGACGCGCTGCTGCCGGCCCCGGCCCGGCCCGGGCGGAGGCTGCTCGCCGCCGTTCTCGGCC
>JAJZFF010000564.1 GCA_021805485.1 Pseudomonadota bacterium | reverse complement strand
AACCAGCCGGTCTTCTGGCCGCCGAGCGGATCGACCGGGAAGATCAATCCGCCCTCCTCGACACGGGTGGCCGCGCTCTCGCCGTGCAGCAACTGGATGCTGTCGGCGAGCCCTTCGAGGTGGCGGACCGGAGCATCCCCGCGCGCCACCACCGCGCGCGGCGCCAGCGTCTCGCGCAGGGCGGCGAGGATCTCCGGCAGCAGCCGGTCCATGCCGGCGGCGTTGGGCTGGACGACGAGAACGTCGTCGTAGCGGTCGATGACGAGGCCGGGCAGGCCGTCCGCCTCGGCATGCACCAGGCGATGGAAGCGGTTGCCGAGGAGGCGCGCGCGCAGGAAGGCGGCGGCGCGCATGCGGCGGGTGAACCAGGCGGCGTCGATCACCGCCTCGGGATCGCGGTCCAGCCGGCGGGCGGCGATCAGGCTGTGGGGGTTGAAGAAGAACGTGCCGGCCTGCCAGCCGTCGGCCGCCTGCAGCCGCACCAGGCCGCCGACCGGCCACTCCCGATGCTCCGGGTGGAGCGCCAGCTCGTTGCTGAAGGCCCAGGGATGGCCCGATTTCAGGCGGCGCTCATGCCCCGGCTTGAGGTGCAGGGTCGGGCGCGGGGCCGCGCCGCTCAAGCCGCCCGCGCCACCGCAGGCCGCAGCACGGCGGCCAGGGCGGCGACGAGATCGTCCATCATCGCATCGGTGTGGAACGGCCCGGGCGTCAGGCGCAGGCGCTCGCCGCCGCGCGGCACGGTCGGGTAGTTGATCGGCGTGGCATAGATGCTGAACTCGTCGAGCAGCCGCCGGCTGACGGCGCTGCACAGCGCCGCGTCCCCGACATGGACCGGGACGATGTGGCTGACCGAGGGCAGCCGCGCGATGCCGGCCTCGTCGAGACGGCGCTTCAGCGTCTCGGCGCGCTCGAACAGCTTGGCGCGGCGGGCATGGTCCGCGCGCACCTGGCGCACGCTGGCCAGCGCCGCGGCGGCGACCATCGGCGGCAGCGAGGTGGTGAAGATGAAGCCCGAGGCGGTGGAGCGGATGAAGTCGATGACATCCGCCGCGCCGGTGATGTAGCCGCCATGGGTGCCGAACGCCTTGGCCAGCGTGCCCTCGATGATGTCCACCCGCTGGGCGACCCCATCGCGCTCGGCGACGCCGCCGCCATTGGGCCCGTACATGCCGACGGCGTGGACCTCGTCGAGATAGGTCATGGCGCCGTAGCGCTCGGCGAGGTCGCAGATCGCGCCGATCGGGGCGATGTCGGCGTCCATGGAATAGACGCTCTCGAAGGCAACGAGCTTGGGCGCCGAGGGCGGCGCGGCGCGCAGCAGGCTTTCCAGATGGTCGAGATCGTTGTGGCGGAAAATCACCCGCCTGGCCGGGCTGGCGCGCATGCCCGCGATCATCGAAGCGTGGTTCTTCTCGTCGGAGAACACATGCCAGTCCGGCAGCGAGCCGAGGATCGTGCCCAGGGCGGCGTGGTTGGAGACATAGCCGGAGGTGAACAGCAGCCCGGCCGCCTTGCCGTGCAGATCGGCGAGTTCGCTCTCCAGGGCGTCGTGCCAGGGGCTCGTGCCGCTGATATTGCGCGTGCCGCCGGCGCCGGCGCCCATCTCCCGCGCCGCCACGCAGGCGGCCTCCACCACCGCCGCGGCGGCGCCCATGCCGAGATAATCGTTCGAGGACCAGACCACGATCTCGCGCTGCTCGCCGCCCTGCTCCAGCCTGTAGCGCGGAAACCGGTCCGCCTGTTTGAGCAGCGGCGTGAAGGTGCGGTAGCGGCCCTGGGCGCGGATCTCGTCGAGCGCGGCGCGGCAATGGAGCTGGAACGGGTGCATGGGCAGCTCTGGTTTCTGGCCGTGAAGGGCCGGGGCAACGGAACCCGCGAGGCGGCGGCAGGGTGGGACAGCTCTACAGGCTCCGCCCGCCCGCTCAATCCGTTATTTCCCGTATCGCCCGGCGCCGCAAGAGCGATCGGTGCGGCAGGGCGCCGGCCCCTCGGCTTGAGCCTTACTTGACACTGTTCCGGCCCGTCGCTAGCAAGCGCCTGCCTTTCGGCAAGGCGACTTGCTGAGTGTGGACAATGAGCGAAGAGCAGGGCGGTGCCGGTGGCTCCTTCGAGGAGCGGCTGGACGCGGCCCGCGACAGACACGGGCTGGACCGCGCGGCTTCGGCCGAGCGCGGGGCCGGCGAACCTCCGGAGGGTGCGAACCCGATGGCGGTGGGTCTGCGGGTTGGGGTGGAGCTGGTTTCGGCCCTGGTGGTGGCGCTGGCCATCGGCTACGGGCTCGATCGCTGGCTGCATACCCGGCCGCTGTTTCTCATCCTGTTCGTCATGCTGGGGGGCGCGGCCGGAGTGCTGAATGTGTGGCGCCTGTTCGCGCCACGCGGCGGCGGTTCCAGTCGCGGGACGGGTTGACGGGCGGCCGGCCAGATTCCTGCCCGGCACAGCGGGAGACAGCGACGGTGGCGGCCGAAAAATCGACGATCGACGCACTCGGGCAGTTCCACCTCGACACTGGGCTCGGCGCCATCGGCCGCTCGGTGAACTTTGCCAATTCGAACATCATGATGGTGGTGGCCGCGGCGCTGGTGCTGCTGGCGCTGCATTACGGCATGCGCCGCCGCGCGGTGGTGCCGGGGCGGCTGCAGGCGCTGGCCGAGATCGGCTACCAGTTCATCCACGACATGTGCGTCGAGCAGATCGGCGAGGAAGGCAAGCGCTTCTTCCCGTTCGTGTTCGCGCTCTTCTTCTTCATCCTGATCGGCAACCTGATCGGGCTGTTCCCCTATTTCTTCACCTTCACCAGCCACATCGCGGTCACCGCCGCGCTGGCGGTGCTGGTGATCGTGCTGGTGACCGCGGTCGCGCTGCGCATCCACGGTCTGCACTTCTTCAGCTATTTCTGGCCCGAGGGCGCGCCGGTGGTGCTGGCGCCGCTGATCGTGCCGATCGAGATCATTTCCTACATCTCCCGGCCGGTTTCCCTCTCCATCCGACTTTTCGCCAACATGACCGCCGGGCACGTGATGTTCGAGGTGTTCGCGACCTTCATGCTGATGCTGGTCGGCGCCCTCGGCGCCTTCGGCTACGTGCTCGCTCTCGGGCCGCTGGTCATCAATGTCGCGCTGATGGGCTTCGAAGTGCTGGTGGCCTTCCTGCAGGCCTATGTCTTCGCGGTGCTCACCTGCATCTATCTGCACGACGCGGTGCATCTGCACTGACGTCCCACCCCTCGCCCGGCGCGCGTTCGCCTGCCGGATCGGCTCATCCCTACCCGACGAAAGGAACAGGACATGGACTTGGCTTCCGCGAAGATGATCGGTGCCGGACTGGCGGTGATCGCGCTTGCCGGTGTCGGCGCCGGTATCGGTAATATCTTCTCCTCGCTGGTCACCAGCATCGCCCGCAACCCCTCGGCCCGCAACCAGGTCTTCGGCCTCGCCATTCTGGGCTTCGCGCTGACCGAAGCGGTGGCGCTGTTCGCGCTGATGATGGCGTTCCTGATCCTCTTCACCTGATCCGGAACGTTCCCTGGCCGGACGGAGTGCGCCCATGACGCGCCTGATGCGTGCTGGACTTGCCGCCCTGATGCTCGCCCCCGCGCTGATTCTGGCCCCGGCGCTCGCCTGGGCCGGCGAGGGCGAGGGCATGCCCCAGCTCAATTTCGCCAACCCCCTGACCGGCAGCCAGGTCGTCTGGCTGGCGATCATTTTCGCCATCTTCTACGTTCTGCTCTCGCGCGTGTCGCTGCCGCAGGTGGCGCAGGTGCTCGAGCAGCGCAGCGCCGCCATCGCCGGCGATCTCGAAGCGGCGCGCGGGGCGAAGGAGCAGGCGGACCTCGCGGTTCAGGAACTGAACTTGGCCACGCGCAAGGCCCATGCCGACGCGCAGGCCGCGATCGCCGGCGCGGTCGCCGAGGCGAAGGCTGAGGCGGCGCGGCACGCGGTGGAGCTCAACCGGAAGCTGGAAGCCCAACTCGCCGCCGCGGAGCAGCAAATCACCGCCGCGCGCGGCACCGCGATGGCGGCGCTGCGCGACGTGGCGACCGAAACGGCATCGGCGATGGTCCAGCGCCTGGCGTCGGTGGCGGCGCCGCGCGAGACGGTCGACCGCGCGGTCGGCGCGGTTCTCGCCGGCCGCGGCTGAGGGAGAGGCGAAGATGGTTCATGAATCGCTGATCGGCTACCAGCTGATGAAGCCGGTCTTCTGGGTGGCGGTCGCCTTCGTCCTGTTCTTCCTGATCTTCGGCGGCCGGCTGTGGCGGGCGCTGACGGCGATGCTCGACAGCCGCGCCGAGACCATCCGGCGCGAGCTCGAGGAAGCCTCCCGCCTGCGCCGCGAGGCGGAAGCGATGCGGCGGGACGCGGAGACGCAGCGGGAAGCGGCGCTCGCCGAGGCCAGCCGGCTGCTCGCCGCGGCCAAGCAGGAAGCCGCCCGCGCCGCGGCGGAAGCGCTGGCGGAAGCGGAGGCCGCCTCGAAGCGTCGCGAGGCGATGGCGATGGACCGCATCGCCGCGGCGGAGAAGGCCGCCGTCAACGAGGTGCGCCAGGCGGCGGCTGAAATCGCGACCCAGGCTGCGCGCGTGGTGATCGCTCAGACCGTGACGGTGGAGGCCGATGCCACGCTGATCGATCGCGGTATCGACATGCTTCCCGCCGCCCTGCGCGCGGCCTGAGGAAAGCGGCGCCTTCCCTCGTCCATCGGGCGGGGGCAGGGCGGCGCGCGGCGGGGCGGCGCCAGGTGGAGCGCACTCTCGAACAGATCCTGTTCGCCAGCCGCTGGCTGCTGGCCCCGCTCTATTTCGGCCTGAGCCTCGTCCTGCTGCTCCTGGCCGCTCTGTTCTTCCGTGAGCTCGTCCATCTCGCTCTCGCCGCGACCACGCTGCGGGAGGTGGACGTCATCCTCGCCGCCCTGACCCTCATCGACCTGGCGCTGATCGGCGGGCTCGTGGTGATGGTGATGCTGAGCGGCTACGAGAACTTCATCTCGAAGCTGGACCAGGCCGCCGCGGGTGAGCGCATCGCCTGGCTCGGCAAGCTGGATACCGGCACGCTCAAACTCAAGGTCGCCGCCTCGATCGTCGCCATCTCCTCGATCCAGCTGCTCAAGGGCTTCATGGAGGTGAACGCGCTGCCGGACGACAAATTGCTGTGGATGGTGGTGATGCACCTCACCTTCGTCGTCTCGGCGCTGATGCTCGCGGTGATGGAGCGCCTGATGGCCGGGACCGGCAAAGCCCGATAGGCCCGTTCGCGCCTTCAACCAGCGCTACTTGCAGCGCAGATCGACCTCGGCCTCGGCCTGGTGCAACTTGTCCAGCTCTTCCTTCGCGATCGGCGAATCGCGGAACATGCCGCCGCGCTCGCCGAGCCCGCCCTGCTGCAGGCTCAGCAGCGTCGCGGCCTTGTCGTAGTCGTCGTATGGCAGCATGTCCGCGATCGTGTCGATGCCGCAGGCGCATTTCTGCAGATAGAGCCGGTTGAAGCCGTTGCCGGCGAGGCAGCCGATGACATAGTCCGCGCGCGCGGCGGTGGGATAATCATATTTCGGGTGGTGCTGCTCGTCCGCCCACGCCGCGGTGATCGCGGCCAGGGCGAGCGGAAGCGCCAGGCCCCAAGGCGTTCTCAATAGATCACCACGCTGCGAATCGATTCGCCGCGTTCCATCAGGGTGAACGCGTCATTGATGCGGTCGAGCGGCATGGTGTGGGTGATGAGATCGTCGATGTTGATCTTCTTGTCCATGTACCAGTCGACGATCTTCGGCACGTCGGTGCGGCCGCGGGCGCCGCCGAAGGCGGTGCCGATCCAGCGCCGGCCGGTGACGAGCTGGAACGGGCGGGTGGCGATCTCCTGGCCGGCACCGGCGACACCGATGATGGTGGAGACGCCCCAGCCGCGGTGGGCGCACTCGAGTGCCTGGCGCATCAGCTTGACGTTGCCGACACACTCGAAGCTGTAATCGGCCCCGCCGCCGGTCAGCTCGACGATGTGGCCGACGAGATCGCCCTTGACCTCGCTCGGATTGACGAAATGGGTCAAGCCGAACCGCCGCGCCAGCGCCTCGCGCCGCGGATTGAGATCGACCCCGACGATCATGTCCGCGCCGACCAGCTTGGCGCCCTGGATGACATTGAGCCCGATGCCGCCGAGCCCGAACACGACGACGCGGCTGCCCGCCTCGACCTTGGCGGTGAACAGCACCGCGCCGACGCCGGTGGTGACGCCGCAGCCGATATAGCAGACCTTGTCGAAGGGCGCGTCCGGGCGGATCTTGGCCAGCGCGATCTCCGGCAGCACGGTGTAGTTGGCGAAGGTCGAGCAGCCCATGTAGTGCGCGACCGGCTTGCCCTTGAACGAAAAGCGCGAGCTCCCGTCCGGCATCACGCCTTTGCCCTGGGTGGCGCGCAGCGTGATGCAGAGATTGGTCTTGCGGCTGAGGCAGTATTCGCACTGCCGGCATTCCGGCGTGTAGAGCGGAATGACGTGATCGCCGGGCTTGACGCTGGTCACACCCGGCCCGGTCTCGACGACGATTCCGGCGCCCTCATGGCCGAGGATGGTGGGGAAAATCCCCTCCGGATCGGCCCCGGACAGGGTGAACTGGTCGGTATGGCAGATGCCGGTGGCCTTGATCTCGACCAGGACCTCGCCAGCCCGGGGGCCTTCGAGCTGCACGGTTTCGATGGAGAGAGGCTTGCCGGCCTCGAAGGCAACGGCGGCGCGCACGTCCATGGTCGCTTCCTCGTTCGCTTTCATTGGCGCATTCGCTGGCCCCGGCCGTGGCCGGGACCCGCCGGCCGATTCCTTCGCATGCCCGCAGCCGGGGCGCAAGACGGCGGGCGGGGCGCAGGAAAGCCCCGGCGAGCGGACCGAAATAATTGCGAGTTTGGCGCGAGGAGACTGGGCAGGCAATCGAATATCTCGATCGGTCGATTTGTAAATGCATCATCTTGCGAGCGAGCGGAACGGTCCTTGCAATCGAGGATGGAGCGTGAATATGCTATGCGATCGGCGCGGGGCTGACCGCTTCCGCTGTCGTTGCTGCAACCAAAAGTCAACGCTGCAACCAAAAGTCAACGAACCGTACGATTTTCGGAGGGAACATGAACGTCACAAGCCGCTTTGCCGCCTGGTCCGTTGCTGCGACCGCGTCGGCCGTGTTGCTGGCCGGCACGGCGCTGGCCAACGATCAGCTCGTCAAGATGTCGCAGGACCCCGCGCAGTGGGTCATGCCAACCGGTGATTACGGCAATCAGCGCCATACCGCGCTGAAGCAGATCAACACCGGCAACGTGAAGGAGCTTCGCCCGGTCTGGACCTTCTCCACCGGCGTGCTGCGCGGCCACGAAGGCGGACCGCTCATCGTCGGCGACGTGATGTATGTGCACACGCCCTTCCCCAACAAGGTCTTTGCGCTCGACCTCAACGACCAGGGCCGCATCATCTGGGCCTACGAGCCGAAGCAGGATCCGAATGTCATCCCGGTGATGTGCTGCGACACGGTGAACCGTGGCGTCGCCTACGGCGAAGGCATGGTCTTCCTGCACCAGGCGGACGCCACGCTGGTCGCGCTCGATGCCAAGACCGGCAAGCTCGTCTGGTCGGTGAAGGACGCCGATCCGGCCAAGGGCGCCACCGGCACCTCGGCGCCGCAGGTGGTCAAGAACATGGTTCTCGTCGGCGTCTCCGGCGGCGAGTTCGGCGTTCAGGGCCACATGACGGCCTACGACATCAAGACCGGCAAGCAGATCTGGCGCGCCTACTCGGAAGGCCCGGACGATCAGATCCTGTTCGATCCCGCCAAGACGACGAACCTCGGCAAGCCGGTGGGCGCCGATTCCTCGCTGAAGACCTGGGAAGGCGACCAGTGGAAGATCGGCGGCGGCGCCACCTGGGGCTGGATCTCCTATGATCCGGCGCTCAACCTCGTCTATTACGGCTCCGGCAACCCGAGCACCTGGAACCCGACCCAGCGCCCGGGCGACAATAAATGGTCGATGACGGTCTTCGCCCGCGATGCCGATACCGGCGTGGCGAAGTGGGTCTATCAGATGACGCCGCACGACGAATGGGACTATGACGGCATCAACGAGATGATCCTCGCCAACGTCAAAGTGCACGGCAAGGACACCAAGGCGCTGGTGCATTTCGACCGCAACGGCTTCGCCTTCGTGCTCGACCGCGCGAGCGGCGCGCTGCTGCAGGCGAACAAGTTCGATCCCGCGGTGAACTGGGCGACCGGCTACAACCTGCAGACCGGCCTGCCGGAGCGGGTGAAGCAGTACTCGACCGAGGCTGGCGGCGCCGAGCACAACACCAAGGGCATCTGCCCGGCGGCGCTCGGCAGCAAGGACGAGCAGCCGGCGGCCTTCTCGCCGGAGACCGGCCTGTTCTACGTGCCGACGAACCATGTCTGCATGGACTACGAGCCGTTCAAGGTCGCCTACTCGGCCGGCCAGCCCTATGTCGGCGCGACGCTGTCGATGTTCCCGCCGAAGGGTGAGAAGCATCTCGGCAATTTCATCGCCTACGACGTCAACGAGGGCAAGATCGTCTGGTCCGATCCCGAGACCTTCTCGGTCTGGTCCGGCGCGCTGACGACGGCCGGCGGGCTCGCCTTCTACGGCACGCTCGACGGCAACCTGAAGGCGGTGGACGCCAAGACGGGCAAGGAACTCTACAAGTTCAAGACCCCGTCCGGCATCATCGGCAACGTCACGCCGTTCGAGCATGGCGGCAAGCAGTACATCGCCGTGCTCTCCGGCGTCGGCGGCTGGGCCGGCATCGGCATGGCGGCCGGGCTGACCGAGGATACCGCGGGCCTCGGCGCGGTCGGCGCCTACAAGGCGCTGTCCAACTACACGCAGCTCGGCGGCGTGCTGACCGTCTTCGGCCTGGGCGACTGAGCCCTTCCTCCGGACCCGGCCGGCGCGCACCCGCGCCGGCCGGGCGTCTTTCCCCACTCGGTAGCCCCCACTTGGTAGACTACGTCACCGCGATGCGCTGCATCGCGGTTTGGAGTCCCGAATGACACGTGCCCACATGCTCGCCTGGTGCGCCGCGGCTGCTTTGCTGGGCGCCACTTCGTTGCAAATCGCACACACCGCGCGGGCCGCGGACAGCCCCGACAGCGAACGGCCCTACACGATCGAGAACGGCCATATCGATCGCGCCACCTTCCGCGGCTATCTCTATTACGGCGATGCCTGCCTGCGCTGCCATGGTCCGGACGGGTCCGGCAGCTCCTATGCGCCCAGCCTCGTCGACTCGCTCAAGCGCCTGAGCAAGCAGACCTTCGAGGAAACCGTCATCAACGGGCGCATGAATGTCGGCACCGCCAACGACAAGGTGATGCCCTCCTTCGGCACCAATGCCGACGTCGTCGAGCACCTGGAGGAAATCTACTCCTACCTCAAGGCACGCTCCGACGGCGCGATCGGCCGCGGCCGCCCGAAGAAGATCGGCGAGACGGATGACTAAGAACATCCATGATTAGGGCCAGCCTGCTCGCGCTCGCGCTGCTCATGGCGGCGCGGCTCGAGGCCCATGCGCAGACGGGCGTCGATCTGGTCTCGCGCAGCGAATTGCGCGTCTGTTCCGACCCTTCGGACCTGCCCTTCTCGGACCAGCATGGCGACGGGTTCGAGAACCGCATCGTCGAGCTGCTCGGCCAGGATCTGCATCTGCCCGTGCGCTACACCTGGTATCCGAACTCGGTCGGCTTCCTGCGCAATACCCTGCTGGCGCTGAAATGCGACATCGTCGCCGGCACGGTTTCCGGCGCGCCGATGATGCTGACGACATCGCCCTACTATCGCACCGGCTACATGATCGTCACGCGCAGCGCCGATCACATCGCGGTGCGCAGCCTGGCGGACCCGCTGTTGCGGGGCAAGCGCATCGGCCTCGTCGCCGGCACGCCGCCGGGCGATCTCGTGGTGCGCCACGGGCTGATGGCGCAGGTGCGCCCCTACGAGCTGAACGTCGATACCCGCATCGAATCCCCGCCGCATCAGATGCTGGTGGACCTCGTCGCCGGGCGCATCGACGTGGCACTCCTCTGGGGTCCGATCGCCGGCTTCTATATCCACCGCGACAAGCTGCCGCTGGACGCCGCCTTCCTGCAGCCGGAGGCCAACGCCGCGCCGGAGGATTTCGCAATCGCCATGGGCGTGCGCAGCGCCGACGCCGCCTGGCGCAGCACGCTGGATGCCGCGCTCTCGCGCCATCAGTCGGAGATCACCCGCATCCTGCAGAGCTACGGCGTGCCGCTGCTCGACGCGCAGAACCAGCCCCTCAATCCCTGATCCGCGGCGAAAACCCGGGCGGCGCGCCGATCACAGCGCGCCGATCACAGCGCGCCGATCACAGCGCGACGGTCACAGCGCGGCGTGCAGGACCCGTGCGTAGGCGCCGAGCCGGGCCCCGAGCTCGGTCGGAACGCGGCAGACCGCGCCCATCATCTGGGACTGGCCGCGATAGGCCCGGAGCGCGAGATCGCGCTGCTCCAGGCTGTCCTCGTCGGTCGCGGTGTCGAGCGTGCGCAGCTTCGCCGCGATCGCCGCCTGGCGTCGCCCGAGGCGTTCGATGCTGGTGATCG
>JAJZFF010000123.1 GCA_021805485.1 Pseudomonadota bacterium | reverse complement strand
GCGCCGTGGTCGGCCGCAAGGAGCGCACCACCCGCACCGGCAGCCGCATGGCCTGGGTCATGCTGTCCGACCAGGCCGGCGGCTTCGAGGTCACGCTGTTCTCCGAACTCCTCGCCACCGCGCGCGAGCTGCTCGCCGAGGGCGCGATGCTGCTCGTCACCGCCGATCTGCGGCTCGATGGCGAAAGCCTGCGCGTCACCGCGGTCGATGTCGAACCGCTCGACAAGGCGGCGGCCAATGCCGGCGCGGGGCTGCGCATCACCGTCGAGGGGCGCGAGGCGCTCGGCTCGATCCGCGCGCTGCTGGAGCGCGAGGGCCGCGGCAAGGGCCGCGTGCTGCTCGCCCCGCGGATCGACACCGGTGCCCGGCTCGACATCGCGCTGCCCGGCGGCTTCAACGTCTCGCCCCGCCTCGCCCAGGCGATGAAAATGATCCGCGGCGTCGCCGAGGTGGCGGAGCTCTGATCCGCCATCTTGCCCTCGGCGGCAGGCGCGTCCCATATTCGTGAAAACGCCGCGCGCTTGCGCGGCACCGCGAGGAGACCACCATGACCAGCACCGCCATCGCCGGCTGGGCGCACACGCGTTTCGGCAAATCCGACAGCCCCGATCTCGAGGATCTCCTGGCCGAGGCCGCCACCGGCGCCATCGCCCATGCCGGGATCGACCCGAACGAGATCGACGCCGTCTTCGTCGGCAATTTCAACAACGGCTTCACCAGGCAGGATTTCCCCTCCTCGCTGCCGATGCAGGCCGTCCCCGAACTCCGCTTCAAGCCGGCGACGCGTTACGAGAACGCCTGCGCCTCCGGCTCCGCCGCCATCCATGCGGCGCGGGATTTCATCGCCGCCGGCCGCGGCCGCATCGCGCTGGTTCTCGGCGGTGAGAAGATGACCGCCTGCCCCAAGGAGCAGGTCGGCGAAAACCTCCTCGGCGCCTGCTACCGGCGCGAGGAGGGCGACATCCAGGCCGGGTTCGCCGGTGTGTTCGGCCGCATCGCCGAGAGCTATTTCCAGCGCTTCGGCGACCAGTCCGACGCGCTGGCCGCCATCGCCGCGAAGAACCACCGCAACGGGGTCGACAATCCCTACGCGCAGATGCGCCGCGATCTCGGCTTCGAGTTCTGCCGCCGTGAATCGGAAAAAAATCCTATCGTCGCCGGCCCGTTGAAGCGCACCGACTGCTCGCTGGTCAGCGACGGCGCCGCGTCCATCATTCTGACCGACGAGGACACCGCCCGCGCCTTGCCGCAGGCCGTGCGTTTCCGGGCCGCCGCCCATGTGAATGATTTCCTACCGCTCTCCCGCCGCGACCCGACAAGGTTCGAAGCCGGCGAACGCGCCTGGGCGCAGGCGCTCGCCGCCGCCGGCCTCACGCTCGACGACCTGTCCTTCGTCGAGACGCATGACTGCTTCACCATCGCCGAGCTGATCGAATACGAGGCGATGGGCCTCGTCCCGCGCGGCCAGGGCGCGCGCGCCGTGCTGGAGGGCATCACCGCGCCGGATGGAAGGCTGCCGGTCAACCGCTCCGGCGGGCTGAAATCCAAGGGCCACCCGGTCGGCGCCACCGGTGTCTCGATGCATGTGATGGCGGCGATGCAGCTCACCGGCACCGCCGGCGACATGCAGCTCCCCCGCGCCGACCTCGCCGGCATCTACAACATGGGCGGCGCCGGGGTCGCCAACTACGTCTCAATCCTCGACCGCCTGAACTGACGGTTTCCCGAACCCCCCGCACCCGACCCGCCTCGCGCCGGGCCGGGTGCGGGGGATGCAAACATCAGCCGCGGCCGACGAAGGGCATGTTGGTCGCCATCACGGTGACGAACAGCGCGTTCGCATCCGCGGGCAGCCCGGCCATGTAGACCAGCGTCCGCCCCACCGACTCGACATCCATCGTCGGCTCCGCCTTCATCGAGCCGTCCGCCTGTGGCACGCCGGTGGTCATCCGCCGCGTCATCGGGGTGGCGGCGTTGCCGATATCGATCTGACCGCAGGCGATATCATGCGCCCGCCCGTCCAGCGCGATGGTGCGCGTCAGCCCGGTGATCGCGTGCTTGCTCGCCGTATAGGCCGCCGAGCCGGGCCGCGGCACATGCGCCGAGATCGAGCCGTTGTTGATGATCCGCCCGCCGCGCGGCGCCTGGTCGCGCATCATCCGGAAGGCGGCGTTGGCGCAGAGAAACGCGCCATCGAGATTGACCGCGATGACGTGCCGCCACTGCGCCCAGGTCATGTCGCCGAAATTGGTGGTCGGCACGTTGTTGCCGGCGTTGTTGAACAGCAGGTCGAGCCGCCCGAACCGTGCGCGCACCGCCGCGAACAGCGCCTCCACCGCGTCAGGATCGGTAATATCCGCCGGAAACGCCTCGGCCTTGGCCCCCGCGCCCGCCTCGGCAATCGTCTCCTCCAGCGCCTCGCGCCGCCGCCCGACCAGCGCCACCGTCCAGCCATCGGCCAGCAGCGCGAGCGTCGCCGCCCGCCCCACGCCGCTGCCGGCCCCCGTCACCATCGCGATCCTGCTCATCATCCCGCTCCCGTCCCGTTGCGCCGTTAGAGCACGTTCCGATCCTGATCGATCGGATGTCGTGCTCTATCTCGTTGATACCTAGAGCATCTTCATCCGATCAGATGACTCCATCCGATCGGATGATGCTCTAGCCCGGCAGACTGCCGCCAAGCTCATCCTCGATATGCACGCGGATGATCTCGTCGAATGTCGTCTCCGCCGCGAAGCCCAGCGTCTTCGCCCGTGTCGCGGTGAAATTCTCCGGCCAGCCGGCGACGATCCGCGCGATGGTCGGGTCGGGCACGCGGCGGATCAGCTTCACCGCCCGCTCGCCGGCCACCCGCCGCAGCGCCTCGATCTGCTCGCCCACCGTGGCCGACAGGCCGGGCAGGTTCAGCGTCCGCCGGTTGCCGAGCGGGGCGAGATCCATCGACGCCGCGCGGACCAGGAAGCCCACCGCCGCGCGCGGGCTCGCATGCCAGTGCCGCACGCTCTCCTCCACCGGCAGCACCGCCTCCTGCCCCACCAGCGGCTCGCGCAGGATGTTCGAGAAGAAGCCCGAGGCCGCCGCGTTCGGCTTGCCGGGACGGATGCAGATCGTCGGCAGCCGGATCGCGATGCCGTCCATGAAGCCGCGCCGCGTGTAGTCGTTGAGCAGCAGCTCGCCGATCGCCTTCTGCGCGCCATAGCTGGTCAGCGGCGCGCAGAAGAACTCGTCGTCGATCACCTCCGGGAAGGGCGCGCCGAACACCGCGATCGACGAGGTGAACACCACGCGCGGCCGGTAGGGCGCCTTCGCCGCCTCCGCCCGGATCGCCTCGAACAGCAGGCGGGTGCCGTCGAGATTGATGCGATATCCCTTGTCGAAATCCGCCTCCGCCTCGCCCGAGACGATGGCGGCGAGATGCACGATCACCTCCGGCCGTGCGGCGACCAGTGCGGCGGCAACGCCCGGCGCCGAAAGATCCGCCGCCTCGCAGGACGCCTTTCCCGCAAACCCCGCCGGCGCCTCCGGCGCGACCACGTCGATCAGGCTCAGCGCCTCGACCGGCTTGCCCTCCAGCGCCCCGTCGGCCGCGATCCGCGCCGCCAGCTTGCGGCCGAGCATGCCCCCGGCCCCGATGATCATCACCTGCATATCCGCTCCGTTCCTCCGCCGTTGATCGCGCCTGCGCGCATTCCCGTCTGTCTTGCCTCATGCCGCCGCCGGCCCGCGCCACTCAACACGGGTCAGGGCGACGTTTCTACCTTTTATATATATTCTCCAATCACCCGCGGCCGCAACCGCGGAGACGCATTTCGGACGTCAGCGGCGGTACTCGTCGTCCGTCACATGCTCGAGCCAGGTGACGGCCGAACCATCGAGCCGCTCCTGGATCGCGTAATGGCTCATTCCCGTCGTCGGCGTGGCGCCATGCCAGTGCCGCTCGCCCGGCGCGAACCACACCACGTCACCCGGCCGGATCTCCTCGACCGGCCCGCCCTCGCGCTGCACCCAGCCGAGCCCCGACGTGACGATCAGCGTCTGCCCGAGCGGATGCGTGTGCCAGGCCGTCCGCGCCCCGGGCTCGAAGGTGACATGCGCCCCCGCGACCCGCGCCGGCTCCGGCGCCGTGTTGACCGGATCGATCCGCACCGATCCGGTAAAATACGCCTGGGGTCCAGGCGTTGAGTCCCGCGCGCCGCTTCGCCAGATTTCCATTGTCCTGCTCCTTTGTCCGTCCGTCGCGTTCCCGCCAGAAGAGCAAACCCGCCCGCCGGCGGCAATATCAGTTCCGCGGCTCCGGCAGCCGCCCGCCACGCGCAGCCTCCGCCGCGGTGGCCTTGCGCAGCACGACCTCGATCGCGCATTCGGACGCCGGCAGCATCGTCTGGTCCATGCGCTCCATGCGGTAGAGAAAGGTCGAATCCAGCAATTCGACCTTCAGCGGCATCACGCCGTCGAGCTGCGCGATCAGGGCCAGCACGTTCACCGAGCGGGGACTCCAGGTCGTCTTCTTGTACAGCGTGAAGGTACATTTGTGATCGGCGTTGAACGTCGAGGGGAAAACGCCCTGTTCGTACAGATCCTCATCGGGCACCAGAACCACCATGTGCCCGCCCGGCTTGAGCACCCGCAGCCAGTTGCGCAGCGCCACCAGCGGGTCGCGCATGTGTTCGAGGCAGTGCGAGGAGTGCACGAAATCGAAGCTCGCGTCCGGCACACCCTCGAGATACTGGGCATCGCCGTCCGCGAGATCCCAGCTCCGCACCTCGCGCATGAGCGGGAACAGCTCGGCGTAGAAGGAAATCGGGTCCGGGCCCGAGCCGATATCGATCCCCTCGCCCACGAAATATCGCGTGGCGAATCGCGAATCGGTCAGGCGCCGCATGATCGACTTGCTCGCTTCCCGCACGTCCGTCTCTCCCCCGCCGCGGCGTCCGAGGCCCGGCGCGGCGGAGATTACCCGTTCCGGCCGATGCACGAAAGCGGCGGCAGACCGGCTTGACCAGGCGGCATCGCCGGGGCGTTATCGCATCCGACCCCAGCCAGAGGATGTTCGCCCGCGATGACCGAACCCTGCGACCTGCCAGCGACCGAAGCGCGCCGCCTGATCGGCAGCCGGAAGCTCTCCCCCGTCGAACTCACCGAAAGCTGCATCGCCCGCATCGAGCGCGTCGATCACGCCGTCAATGCGATGGTCGCGCGCGATTTCGAGCGCGCCCGCGCCGCTGCCCATGCCGCCGAGGACGCGGTGATGGCGGGCAACCGCCTCGGCCGGCTGCATGGCCTGCCGCTCGGCATCAAGGACCTGGAGGATACCGAGGGGCTGCGCACGACCTATGGCAGCCTGATGTTCCGCGACAATGTGCCGAAGGCCGACCAGCACCTCGTCGCCACCATCCGGGCGGCGGGCGGCATCGTCCTCGGCAAGACCAACACGCCGGAATTCGGCGCCGGCGGCAATACCCGCAACCTCGTCTATGGCGCCACCGGCAACCCGTTCGATCCCACCAAATCCGCCGCCGGCTCCTCCGGCGGCTCGGCCGTCGCCCTCGCCACCGCCATGGTCCCGCTCGCCACCGGCTCGGACATGGGCGGCAGCCTGCGCAACCCGGCGTCGTTTTGCGGCATCGTCGGCATGCGCCCCTCGCCCGGCCTGTTCCCCTCGGAAAAGCGCCTGCTCGGCCCCTCCGGCCTCGGCGTGCTCGGCCCGATGGCGCGCTCCGCCGCCGACCTCGCCCTGATGTTCGACGCCACCGCCAGCCACGATCCGCGCGACATGCTCTCGGCGCCGCTCTCGACCGACGAGGCAGCTTCCCGGGCCGCCGCCGATCTCGGCACGCTGCGCGCCGCCTTCACCCCGGATTTCGGCTTCGCGCCCACCTCGCGTCAGACCCGCGCCCTCTTCGCCGACCGCGCCGCGCGCCTTGCCCCGCTCTTCGCCAGCGCCGAGGACGCAACGCCCGACTGCCGCCACGCGGACGAGACCTTCGCCATCCTCCGCGCCGTCAATTTCCTGGCCTCCTTCGGCGCCACCTACCACACCGACCCCGACCGGCTCGGCCCCAATGTCCGCGCCAATGTCGAGGAAGGGCTGCGCTACACCGCGGCCGACGTCGCCCGCGCCCTGCACGCGCAGACCACGCTCTACGGAGCCTGGCAGCGCTTCTTCGCGACGCATGACGTGCTGATCACACCGGCGGTGACCATCCAGCCCCGGCCATGGACCGAGCTGTTCCCGGCCGAAATCGACGGCGTGGCGACGAAATCCTATTACCACTGGCTGGCGCTGGCCTATGCCGTCACCCTGGCCGGCCATCCGTCGGTCTGCCTGCCGCTCGGCACCGATGCCGACGGCATGCCGTTCGGCGTGCAGATCATCGGGCGCCGCCACGGCGACCGCGCGGTGATCGAGACCGCGAAGGCGATCGAGGCGATGGGCGCGGCAATGGGACCGGAACTCTCCCGACCGGTGCCGGACATCGAATCGCTCGCCGCCGCGCGGCCGATCCGCGAGATGGCGGGCTTTCTCGACATGGGCTGATGCCGCCCGCCGCGGCGGCTTACTGGCCGCCGCGCAGCAGGGCGAGGATGCCGTCGAGCTGGTCGAGATCCTGATAGGCGAGCGACACCGACCCGCCCTTGCCATCGAATGTCACCCTGACCCGGAGGCCGAGCAAGGCGGTGAGCTCGGTTTCGAGGCTGCGCGTCACGCTGTTCTCTGTCGCCTCGCGGCGGGACCGGCCCGGCTTCGGCACCAGCGCCGCCTGCACCATTGCCTCGGTCTGCCGCACCGTCAGCCGCTTCGCGACGATCGCCCGCGCAGCCGCTTCGGGATCGGGGTGCTGCAACAGGGCGCGGGCGTGGCCGGCGCTCAGGTCGCCGCCGCGCAACGCCTTCTGCACCGAGGTCGGCAGGTTGAGCAGCCGCATCATGTTGGCGACATGCGGGCGCGATTTCGCCACCACGCGCGCCAGTTCCTCCTGGATCAGGCCGAATTCCTCGACCAGGCGGCGATACCCTTCCGCCTCCTCGATCGGGTCGAGATCCTGGCGCTGCAGGTTCTCCACCAGCCCCGCGGCCATCGCGTCGCTGTCGGAGAGGGCGCGCACCAGCACCGGCACCTCGTGCAGCCCCGCCCGCTGTGCCGCCCGCCACCGGCGCTCTCCGGCGATGATCTGATACTGCCCGGCCTTGTCGGGCACCGCCCGCACCAGCAGCGGCTGCAATACACCCTGCGCCTTGAGCGAGGCGGCCAGTTCCTCGAGCGCCGTTTCGTCCATCGCCTGGCGCGGCTGGAACGGCCCGGGATGCAGCGCCGCGACCGGCACATGCCGAACGCCCTCGCCCATGGCCGCCTGCCCGGCCGCCGCGACGGTGCCCGGCCCGAGCAGCTCCGCCAGCCCCTTGCCGAGCCGGCGCGGCGTCTCCCGCGCGCTCATACGCCAGCCTCCACCGGCTTCTGCCGCTGCAGGAATTCAGCCGCGAGCGCCACATAGGCCTGCGCGCCGACCGAGCGGAAATCGTAGAGCAGCACCGGCTTGCCATGGCTCGGCGATTCGGTGATGCGGATATTGCGCGGGATCGCGGTGTCGAACACGCGGCCGCCGAAATAGGCGCGCACGTCGTCCGACACGGCCTGGGCGAGATTGTTGCGTCGGTCCAGCATGGTCAGCACCACCCCCTCCAGCGCCAGGCCCGGATTGAGCGAGTGGCGCACCAGATCGATCGTCCGCATCAGCTGGCTGATTCCCTCCAGCGCGAAGAACTCGCATTGCAGCGGGATCAGCACCGAGGAGGCGGCCACCAGCGCATTCAGCGTCAGCAGGCCGAGGCCGGGCGGACAGTCGATGAACACATAGCCGAACTGCCCGGCCAACCCTGGCTCGTCCAGCGCGCGCTGCACCAGATGTTCCCGCCCCTCGGCGCCGGCGAACTCGATATCGGCGCCGATCAGGTCCTCGGTCGCGGGAATGATCAGCAGGCCCGGCACCTCGGTCGGCAGCACGAGGCTGGCCGCCGGCGCCTCGCCGGTCATCAGCGCGTAGCTGCCGATCCCGCGCTCGTCGGTGCCGATGCCGAAACCGGTGCTGGCATTGCCCTGCGGGTCGAGATCGATCAGCAGCACGCGCTCACCCGTCGCGGCCAGCGCCGTCGCGAGATTGATCGCGGTGGTGGTCTTGCCCACCCCGCCTTTCTGGTTGGCGATCGCGATGATCTTAGGCTGCACGGCGTAACTCGCTGATCCGGAGAATCGCGGCACCCGCATCCGTCTGGCTGGGGAACCGCTCCGCCCTCATCTGCCAGCCCTCGGCGGCCGCGGTCAATTCGGCATCGGCGCCACGCCCCTTGAGGAACAGGCAAACCCCGCCGGGGGCCAGCAGCGGCGCCGCATAGCCGAACAGCACGGGCAAAGCCGCCAGGGCACGCGCCGTCACCAGCGGCGAGGGCTCGAGCCGGGCCTGCTCGATTCGCACCGGCAGCACGGTGGCGTTCAGTTTCAGCTCGGCGATCGCGGTTTGCAGGAATGCGGCCTTGCGCCGGTCGGATTCGATCAGGGTGAAACCGATCTCCGGCCGGGCGATCGCCAGCACCAGCCCGGGCAATCCGCCGCCTGAGCCGAGATCCGCGGCGCGGAAGGCACCCTGCGGGACGAGCGGCAGCATCTGGAGCGAATCGAGAATGTGTCGGTTCCAGATTTCGGCAGGCGCGGCATCCTTGCGCGAGACCAGATTGATTCGCGCGGTCCAGCGAAGAATCAGCGCCGCGAAGGCTTCGAGCCGCGACAATGTTTCACGTGAAACAAGCGCCTCGATCCGCTCCCGTGTTTCACGTGAAACATCGCCCGCCGACGCGCCGCCCCCGCCGCTCATGCCGCGAGCGGCCGCGGCCGGCGGAGGGCGGCGAACAGCGCGCCCAGGGCCGCCGGCGTCATGCCCTCAAGCCGCCCGGCGACCCCCAGCGTCTCCGGGCGGACCCGTTCGAGCCGGGCGCGGATCTCCGCCGACAATCCGCCGACCACGGAAAAATCGAAATCCGGCGGAATCAGCACGGCGTCATCCTTGGCCCGCGCGCGGATCTCGCTTTCCTGCCGGGTCAGATATCCCTCGTAGAGCCGGTCCGCCGCGACGATCGCCGCCGCCTGTTCGCTCCCGGCTCCACCGTCGCGGACCGTGGCAACCGCTGCCGCCAGCGCCGCGAACGCCGCCTGCCGCGCCGGGCCCACACATCCCCAGTCCAGCCCGCGTGGCGTCAGCCGCAGATCGGCATTGTCCGCCCGCAGGCTCAACCGATGCTCCGCCCGCGAGGTGAACATCCGGTACGGCTCGCTGACCCCCCGCGTGACCAGATCATCCACCAGCACGCCGATATACCCCTCGTGCCGGCGCACCGTGACCATCGACCGTCCGGCCGCGACCAGCGCCGCGTTCACCCCGGCCAGCAGCCCCTGCGCGCCGGCTTCCTCATACCCGGTGGTGCCGTTGATCTGCCCGGCCAGGAACAGGCCCGGCACCTTCTTCAGCGCCAGCGCATGGGTGAGCTCGCGCGGGTCGACATAATCATATTCCACCGCATAGCCCGGCCGCAGCAGCACGGCGCGGGAAAGCCCCGGCATGGTGCGGATGAACGCTTCCTGCACCTCTTCCGGCAGACTGGTCGAAATCCCGTTCGGATAGACCGTTTCGTCCTCCAGCCCCTCCGGCTCCAGAAACACCTGATGCCGCGGCCGCTCGGCGAAGCGCACCACCTTGTCCTCGATCGAGGGACAATACCGCGGCCCCGCGCCGTCGATCCGCCCGCCATACACCGCCGAGCGGTGCAGGTTGGCGTTGATGATCGCATGGGTCTCCGGCGTCGTCTCGCTGATCCGGCAGGAGATCTGCGGGTTGGCGATCCGCCCGGTCAGCAGGCTGAACGGCGCGGGCTCCGCCTCGCCCCGGTCCTCCGGCAGCGCCTCCCAGTCGATCGAGCGCCGGTCCAGCCGCGCCGGCGTGCCGGTCTTGAGCCGGCCGAGCGCCAGGCCCAGCCCGCGCAGCCGCGCCGACAGCGCGTTCGACGCCGCATCGCCAACCCGCCCGCCTTCCACCATGCGCTCGCCGAAATGCAGAACGCCGCGCAGGAAGGTGCCGGTGGTCAGCACCACCGCCCCGCAGGCAATGCGCGCGCCATCGCCGGTGATCACCGCCGCCAGCGCACCATCCGCCGCAAGCTCCAGATCCGCCGCCTCGCCTTCGAGGATCGTCAGCCCATCCTGCGCGGCGAGCAGCGCCTGCACCGCCGCGCGATACAGGCCCCGGTCGGCCTGCGCGCGCGGCCCCCACACGGCCGGCCCCTTGCTGCGGTTGAGCATCTTGAAATGAATGCAAGCGGCATCGGCGGCGCGACCCATGATGCCGTCCAGCGCGTCGATCTCGCGGACCAGATGCCCCTTGCCGATCCCGCCGATCGCCGGGTTGCACGACATCTCGCCAATCCGGTCCCGCCGGTGGGTCAGCAGCAGGGTCGCCGCCCCCATCCGCGCCGCCGCCGCCGCCGCCTCGGTGCCGGCGTGGCCGCCGCCGATCACCACAACATCGAACATCTCGCGCAAGCTCGTCATGCGCGGGCCTATAGCACCATTTGCCGGATGGAGTGCGATGTGC
>JAJZFF010000140.1 GCA_021805485.1 Pseudomonadota bacterium | reverse complement strand
GCGGCCGCATCGCCGTTGTTTCCTCCTTCGGGGCGGAGTCGGCGCTACTGCTGGCCCTGGTCGCCGCGATCGACCCCGCCACGCCGGTGCTGTTCCTCGATACCGGCCAGCATTTCCCCGAGACCCTCGCCTACCGCCATGATCTCGCCCGCCATCTTGGCCTGACCGACATCCGCGATGTCGCGCCCGCCCACGCCGATACCGAGCGGCACGATCCGGACTCCTGGCTCTGGCATTTCGATCCGGACGCGTGCTGCGCCTTGCGCAAAGTCGAGCCGCTGAACGCGGCGCTGGCCTCGTTCGATGCCTGGATCACCGGGCGCAAACGTCACCAGAGCACGACCCGTGCCGCGCTCCCGCTGATCGAGCGGATCGATGGCAAGGTCAAGATCAACCCACTCGCCGCCTGGAGCCGCGCCCGCATCGAGGCGGAATTTGCCGCCCGGCGTCTGCCGGCGCACCGGCTGACCGCGCACGGCTTCGCGTCCATCGGCTGTGCCCCCTGCACGCGGGCGACCCGGGCCGGCGAAGACCCGCGCGCCGGCCGCTGGGCCGGTCGCGGCAAGGTGGAATGCGGCATCCACGGTGTCAGCGCGGAGGGAGACGTGCCATGACCGAGACCATCCTGGCCACCGCCAAGCCGAGCGGCGTCGAGCGGCTGAAGCTGGCCAGCCGGGGCCTGCGCGGCGACCTCGCGGAGCAACTCGCCGCCGGCGGTACGCAGGTGACGGAGGACGGATACAACCTGCTGAAATTCCACGGCACCTATGAGCAGCACGATCGCGACAGTGCGACCGAGCGCAAGCAGCAGGGGCTGGAAAAGGCCTATTCCTTCATGGTCCGCGTCCGCATCCCCGGCGGCGCGCTGACCGCTTCGCAGTATCTGGCGCTGGACGCGCTCGCCGACCGCTACGCCAATGCCACGCTGCGGGTCACCACCCGCCAGGCGATCCAGTTCCACGGCGTGCTGAAGGGAGACCTTCGCGCCCATATCGCCGCCATCAACCACACGCTGCTGACGACGCAGTGTGCCTGCGGCGACGTGGTGCGCAACGTCATCACCTCCCCGGCGCCGCGCCGCACGCCCCGCCATCAGCGCCTGCTCGCCGACGCGCACGCGCTCTCGACCGCCCTTCTGCCGGCGAGCCGCGCCTATCACGAATTGTTCCTCGATGCCGAGGCTCAGGCCGACCTCGGCGCTGCCGCGGAAGAAGAGCCGCTCTACGGGGCAGCCTACCTGCCGCGGAAGTTCAAGATCGCTCTCGGCCTGCCCGAGGACAACACCGCCGACGTGCTGGCCAACGATTTTGCGGCGATCGCCCTTTACGAGGCCAACCGGCTCGTCGGCTACAACATAGCCGTCGGCGGCGGGCTGGGCATGACGCACAACAAGGCGGCCACCTACCCGCGCCTGGCGTCGCTGGTCGGCTTCGTCGGACCCGACCAGCTCATCGCGGTGGCCAAGGCCGCGATCGCCCTGCACCGCGACCATGGCAACCGCGCGGACCGGCGTCGTGCCCGGTTGAAATATGTCGTCGAGGATAACGGCGTCGAGTGGGTGCGTGCGCGGCTGTCCGAGCATCTCGGCTTCGCGCTGGCGCCCCCGCGGCTGATGCCCCATCTGGCGATGCCCGAATTGCTCGGCTGGCACGCGCAGGGGGACGGGCTGTTCTGGCTTGGCGTGCCGCTGCCCTCCGGCCGTATCGCCGATTCCGGGGAGATCCGGCTCCGCAGCGCCCTGCGTCTGATCGTGGAGCGCTTCGGCGCCGATCCAGTACTGACGCCGCAGCAGGATCTGCTGCTGAGCAATCTGGCGCCAGGGACGCGGAGCGAGATCGAGTCCATTCTGCGCGCCCACGGCGTGGCGCTCGCGGAACAGCTCACCCCGCTGGCGCGTTGGGCGCTGGCGTGCCCGGCCCTGCCCACCTGCGGTCTTGCGCTGACCGAAGCGGAGCGGGTGCGCGCGCCGATGGTCGCTTCCATCGACGCCGCGCTCGCCCGCCAGGGCCTCGCCGGCGAGCGGATCAGCCTGCGCATCACCGGCTGCCCGAACGGCTGCGCCCGGCCCTATAGCGGGGACATCGGCGTCGTCGGCCGCATGCCGGGCTTCTACGCGCTCTATGTCGGTGGCGATTTCGAAGGCACGGTGCTGTCGTTCAAGCTGCTCGACAAGGTCGCCGAGGATCAGATCGCGGCAACATTGGAGCCGCTCTTCGCCGCCTTTGCCGCGTTGCGTCATCCTGGCGAAGCCTTTGGCGCCTTCTGCCAACGCCAGGGAGTGGAGCGCCTGGTCGGACTGATTTCATCCGGGCGCGAGGCGGCTTGATGCGCCATTTCCCGATCTTCCTCGATCTCGCCGGGCGCACGGCGCTCGTCGTCGGCAGCGGCGAGGTGGCGGCGCGCAAGGCCGCGGCCCTTGCCGAGGCGGGGGCGTTGGTGCGCGAGCGGCCCGGTTTCACCGAGGCCGACCTCGATGGCGCCGCGATCGCCATCGGCGCCGACGCATCCGAGGCTGATCTTCGGGGCCTAGCCGCCGCCGCGCGCCGTCGGTGCATTCCGGTCAACGTCGTCGACCGGCCGGAGCTCTGCTCCTTCATCACCCCCTCGATCATCGATCGAGATCCGGTGACCATCGCCGTCGGTTCCGCCGGCACCGCACCGGTGCTGGCCCGGCTGCTGCGCGCGCGCATCGAGGCCGCGGTGCCACCACGCTTCGGCGCACTGGCTGGTTTCGCCGCGCGCATCCGCGACCGGGTGCGCGCGGCCCTGCCAAACCCGGCCGCGCGCCGGCGTTTCCTTGAACGCACGCTGACTGGACCGGCCGCCGATCTCGTCTTCGCCGGCGACGAGGCGGCGGCCGCGGCAACGGTCGAGGCCGGCTTGGCCGGTGCCGCGCGCGCGCCGGATGGCATCGTCTTCCTGGTCGGTGCCGGCCCTGGCGCGGCCGATCTGCTCACTCTGCGCGCCCAGCGCCTGCTCGGCGAGGCGGACGTGATCGTGCATGACCGGCTGGTGAGCGAGGATGTGCTGGCGATGGCGCGGCGCGATGCCGAGCGCATCTATGTCGGCAAGGCGCGTGCCAACCATTGCCTGTCGCAGGAGGCGATCAATGCCCTGCTGGTCCGCCTCGCCCGCGAGGGGCGCCGCGTGGTGCGGCTGAAGGGCGGCGATCCGCTGGTCTTCGGCCGCGGCGGCGAGGAGGCCGAAGCACTCGCGGCCGCCTCCATCCGCTACGAGATCGTCCCTGGCGTCACCGCCGCCCTGGCCGCCGGGGCGCAGACGGGTATTCCGCTCACCCATCGCGGCATCGCGCGCAGCGTGACCTTCGCCACCGGACACACCAAGGACGGAGAGCTCGATCTCGATTGCGCTGCGCTCGCCCGGCTCGGCGGCACGCTGGCGATCTACATGGGTGTGGCGACCCTGCCGCTGCTGGCCGACGGGTTGATCGCGGCCGGGCTGGATCCAGCGACGCCGGCGGCACTGGTCGAATCGGCCGGGACGCCGGCCTGCCGGGAACTCGTCGGCACGCTGGACGGGCTCGTGCGCGACGGCCCCACCTGGTCGTGCGGCGGCCCGACCCTGGTCCTGATCGGCGCGGTCGTCGGCCGCGCCGGTCAAGCACGCTCAGCGGCGGCAGAAATCGAAGTCGCAGCCGCCATCGGCCTGGAGCACGTGGTTGTGGAATAGGGCCGCATAGCCGCGGCGCGGCGCCTCCGCCGGCGGTGTCCAGGCGGCGCGCCGGGCGGCCAGTTCGGCCTCGTCCACCAGCAGGTCGAGCCGGCGGGCCTCGGCATCGAGCCGGATCCGGTCGCCGGTGCGGACGAGACCGAGCGGCCCGCCGGCCGCCGATTCAGGGGTCACATGCAGCACGATGGTGCCGAAGGCGGTGCCGCTCATGCGCGCGTCCGAAATGCGCACCATGTCCTTTACGCCGGCGCGGGCGAGCTTGCGCGGGATCGGGATGTACCCCGCCTCGGGCATGCCCGGCGCGCCCTTCGGCCCGCCGCCCTGCATCACCAGTACGTCCGCCGCCGTGACATCGAGCGCGGGGTCATCGATCCGGCGCACCATGTCCTCGACCGATGTGAACACGACGGCCCGGCCCTCGTGGCGCATCAAATCCGGACTGGCGGCCGAGCGTTTCAGCAGCGCCCCGCCGGGAGCGAGATTGCCACGCAACACCGCCAGCCCGCCGCCGGTCGCGATCGGTGCAGCACGTGAGCGGATCACGTCCTGACCCGGCACCTCCTCCGCGCCCGCGGCGATCTCGCCGAGCGTGCGCCCTGCCACGGTCACGCAGGTGAGATCGAGCGCCGGGCCCAGCTCGCGCAGCAACCGCGGCACCCCGCCGGCCCAGTGAAAATGCTCCATGTAGTGCGCCCCGGACGGCTTCAGATCGATCAGCACGGGAACCTCACGCCCCAGCCGATCGAACAGGTCGAGATCGACCTGGATGCCGAGCCGCCCGGCCACAGCGGTGAAATGGATCAGCGCGTTGGTCGAGCCGCCGATCGCCTGCAGCACGGTGAAGGCGTTGCGGAACGCAGCCGGCGTCATGATCGCCGATGGCCGCACGCCGTCCCGCGCCAACCGCACCGCTTCCGCGCCCGAGGCCTCGGCGATGCGCACGCGGTCGGCGTGCGTCGCCGGCGTCGTTGCCGCTCCCGGCAGCGCCATGCCGATCGCCTCGGCCATGCACGCGACGGTGCTCGCCGTTCCCATCACCATGCAGGTGCCATGCGTCGGCGCCAGCCGTCCATTGACCTCGGCGATCGCCTGCGCGTCCATCGCGCCGGCGCGGAATTGGCCCCAGAGACGGCGGCAATCGGTGCAGGCGCCAAGCTCCTCGCCCTTGTAGTGTCCGACCAGCATCGGCCCGGTGGGCAGCACGATGGCCGGCACGTCCGCGCTCGCCGCGCCCATCAATTGCGCCGGAATGGTCTTGTCGCAGCCACCGATCAGCACCACCGCGTCCATCGGCTGGGCGCGGATCATCTCCTCGGTGTCGAGCGCCATCAGATTGCGCAGATACATCGAGGTCGGGTGGGCAAAGGCCTCGTGGATGGAGATGGTCGGGAACGCCATCGGCAGCCCGCCGGCGAGCATCACGCCGCGCTTGACGGCCTCGATCAGCGCGCCGGCATTGCCGTGGCAGGGATTGAAGTCGCTCGCAGTGTTGGCGATACCGATGATCGGGCGCGACAGCGCGTCGTCCGAGAAGCCCATCGCCTTGATGAAGGCTCGGCGCAGGAACAGCGAAAACTCAGGATCGCCGTAGCTGGTCAGCCCTTTGCGCATGCCGCGCAGCATCGTGTCCTCAGCCACCGACGGCACCCTGGGTGGCGACATAGAGCGCGTAGAGCGAATGGCTCGCGGCCATGAACAGCCGGTTCCGCTTGGCGCCGCCGAAGCAGATATTGGCGCAGCGCTCCGGCAAGGCGATGTGCCCGATCGGCGCCCCGTCGGGGGCGAAGACGCGCACGCCATCGAGCGCCTCGCTCATGCCCCAGCCGGCCCAGACATTGCCTTCGATGTCGCAGCGTATGCCGTCCGGCGTGCCTTGGGGCCCGGCATCGACGAAGATGCGGCCATTGCGGATGGTTTCGCCGGCGACATCGAAGACGCGGATGCAGCGTGGTACGGAGCGCGATTCGACGATGTAGAGCAGCGATTCGTCGGGCGAGAAGCACAGTCCGTTGGGGCAGTTGATGCCCTCGGCCACCACCGTCGGGCGCAAACTGTCGGGCGCAAGCCGATAGACGTTGCCTGGCAGCTCTTCAGTGTCGATATGGCCCTCGTAGTTGCTGCGGATGCCGAAGGGCGGATCGGTGAACCAGATCGAGCCGTCCGACTTCACCACCACGTCGTTGGGTGAGTTGAGCCGCTTGCCGTCGAAGCGGTCGATCAGAACGGAGATCGAACCGTCATATTCGGTACGGGTCACGCGACGGGAATCATGCTCGCACGTGATCAGTCGTCCCTGCCGGTCGCGGGTATTGCCGTTGGCATAGTTGGCGGGCTTGCGGAAGTGGCTGACCGCGCCCGTCTCCTCGTCCCATTTCAGCATGCGGTCGTTGGGGATATCGCTCCAGACTAGGAACCGCCCGTCGCCGAACCACACCGGTCCCTCGGCCCAGCGGCACCCCTCGGCGAGGCGCTCGACGGTCGCAAACGGCAGCCGCAGCCGCTCGAAGCGCGGATCCAGCGTCTGCACGGCGGGATCCGGATAGCGCTGGCTCGGTTGCCACATCGGCGTTTTCTCCCCTTGGCTCACCCTGTTCATACCGTTTCCCGGCGCCTCGCACCACCGCACTCAGCGGTCGGTCAGGCGCAACTCGATGCGGCGGTTCTTCGCATAATCCTCCGGCGCGTCACCGGCCGCGATCGGCTCGTACTCCGCGAACGCGGTTGCCGCCAGGTGGTTCGGCGGCACGCCTTCGAGTGCCAGCAACTTCACGACGTTGATCGCACGCTGCGCGGAGAGCTCCCAGTTCGAGGCGAAGGTGCCGCCGACCACCGGCTGTCTGTCGGCGTGTCCGTCGACACGCAGCACCCAGGGCAGGTCGCCCGGAATTTCGCTGCTGATCTTCTTCAGCGTCCCGGCCAGGGCATTGACCTCGGTCACGCCGGCAGGCGTGAGGTCGGCGCTGCCGGTCGGAAAGAGGACCTCGCTCTGGATCACGAAGCGGTCGCCGACCACCTGGATGCCCTTCTGATTGGCCAGCACGTCGCGCAGTCTGCCGAAGAACTCGCTTCGGTAGCGCTGCAGCTCCTCCACCTTGGCGGCAAGCGCGGCGTTCAGCCTCTGTCCGAGATTGGCGATCTGCGTATCCTTGTCGCGGCCAGCCTTCTCCGCGATGTCCAGCGCCGTGGCGACGTCCTTCAGCTGGGCGCGCATCTGTTCGAGCTGCTGGTTGAGCAACGCGATCTGCGCGCGGGCGCTGTCGGAAAACTTCTTCTCGTTGGCGAGTTCCGCCTCCGTCGCGGCGCGGCGCTGCTGCTCGGTCGTGGCGCGCGCCGCCGCGTCCTGCGTCTGGCGTTCGAGTTCGTCACGCAGCGCCGTCAGCGCCTGCACCTGCTCGGAGAGCCTGGCGAGATCGGAGAGCTTGGCATCGATCGTCGCCTTGTCCGCGGTCACCGTCTTGTCGAGCTCGGCCATCTGCGCGCGCATCGCCGCCAGACGTTGTTGCGTGTCGGCCAACTCGCGTTTGGCGTCGGCGAGCTGCCCGACCAGCGCGGCACTCTGCTGGCTGGACGCATTGCCGCGCGCGAGCGCTTCGGCGAGCTGGGCTTGCAGCGCCTGGGCGCGGGTGGCGGCAGAGGCGGTCTGCGCCGTCGCGTCCGACAGCCGGGCGGCGAGGGAATCGCGTTCGGCCTTCAGGGCGGCGCGCTCCGTCTCGCCTTGGGCGACATTAGCCCGCAGCGCGGCAAGCTGCTGCGCGAGCGCGTCCTTGGCCGCGTTTGCCGCCGCGAGATCGCGGTTGAGCCCGGCCAGTGAGCCCTTGAGGTCGGTCGTGTGGCCGCGCTCCAGCGACAGCAGATCCGACAATTCGGCGACCTTGTGGTTGAGCACGTCCAGCGCCTTGTTGCGCCCGGAGAGCACCACGGAGAGAAAAGCCTGCGCGAGGACGAAGACCAGCAGGACGAAGATGATGACCATGAGCAGCGTGGACAGGGCGTCCACATAGCCCGGCCAGGGGTTGAGCGGCTCTTCCCTGCTGCGTCCGCGTGAACCGGTTGCCATCGGCTACCTCTGCGATTCTTCGGCCAAAGCGGCGATGGTTCGGGTGAGAACACGGATGTCGTTGCGCAGCTCGGCCGTGCTCTGGACGCGGCCCTGCTCGCTCTCCGCCAGCAGCCGCTGCAGATAGAGCTCGATATTGCGTAGATGGGCCCGCACGACTTCATCGGCCGTCGGCTCCATCCGCGCCTCGGTGAGGCGCTGCAACGCCGGCGCCAGGGCCGCCTGCGACTCGGCGATGCGCAGCATGAGCTGTTGGCTCGCGCGCATCGTGTCCGACAGCGTCGAAATCCGCTCTGTCAGACCCAGCACCGCCTGATTGGCGACGCCGCGCCCCTCCTCGCCGCGGGCCAGGATGTGCTGGAGATTTTCCAGATTTTCCGCCGTCTGCTCGAGCAGGGCCTGGACATAGACCGGCACGGGCGCGTCGCCCTCGCCGCCGAGCACGCCGGAAGAGAGGCGCGTCAGCCCAGCCAGCCACTCCTCCAGCTCGTTGAAGAATCGATTCTGGGCCTGCGCCGCGGTGAGGTCGAGAAAGCCCAGCACCAGCGATCCGGCGAGGCCGAGCATGGAGGTGGAGAATGCCGTGCCCATTCCAGCGAGCGGCCGCTCCAGGCCCGACTTCAACTGGTCGAACAGCGTGTTGAGATCACCCGAGCCCACCGACATGCCGGAGATCACCTCGCTCACCGCGCTCACGGTGCGCAGGAGTCCCCAGAAGGTGCCGAGAAGGCCGAGGAAGATGAGCAGCGCCGTCATGTAGCGCGACAGGTCGCGGCTTTCGTCGAGGCGGCTGGAGATGGAATCGAGCAGGCTGCGCATGGCCGGAGCCGACAGCGTGACCCTGTCCGCGCCCTCGCGCATCTTGCCGGCGCGCGCGGCCAGCATTTGCGCCGTGGGCGCCAGCAGGCGCGGCGTCGGCGCCGAGAGCACCGTGCCTCGCGTGGAACCCTGACGGAACGCTTCGACCCAGGAGACCTCGCGGAACAGCCGCATCACCTGGCGCAGGTTCCAGACGATGCCGAGCAGCAGCACCATCAGGATCAGCGCGTTGAGCGGCGGATTGTTGGCGAACGCCGCGCGCAGCGCCGGTGAGAGAGCCGCGCCGGCCCCGATCACGAGGGCCAGGAAGATCAGCATGCGCAGCAGGTACGGGGTCGGCCGGGTCATGGGGCGGCGATCTCACTGCGATGGCGTGGAAGCGGGGAGGGTCGATGATGGCGACGGAACGGCGGTGGCGCCACTCGGACCACCGGAGGCTGGTCCGGCCGCGGCTGGGCTGCCGGTGCTGGTGGTGGCGACGGTCACATCCACCCGGTCGGACGCTGCCCCGGGCTCGTTCGGGGGCAGCACGCGGACATAGATATGCGGCGACGGAATCCCCTGTTCCAGCAGCACGCCGCGAGCCGCCAACCCGCGCGCGAGCGCGATCCGGCGCGGCGTCGAGGGGTCGTCGGCGGCACCGGTCGCGGCGGCGAGGATGGTGAACCGCGCCTCCTTGTCGGTGGCGGACTGATGAGCCAGCCGCTGGAGCGCCGCCTGCGTCGTCGGGTTGAGGTCGGCGCTGCCGGGCGCGAAGGTGACGCGGACGCCGGAGGCGATCGGCGTTGCCTCGCCGGCGGCGCCGGCGACGACGGGTGGCGGCACCACCTTGGCCTGCGGATGGACCGCCTCGTTCGGCAAGGCCGGCGGCAACTCGGCCGGCGGCGGCGCGGCCTGGGGCACGACGATGCCCGTGGCGGCCGGCCCCTTCGCCACCGGCTCCTGGGAAGCGGGCGCGGCCGGCTTGGCGGCTGTCGGGGCGTGGTCCTTCTTCACCGGCGCCTTGCGCTTCGGCGGCACGGGCTTGCTCGGTGCGGGGGCGGGCGGCGAAGCTGGCGGCGCAGCGGCCGCGGGCGCATCGGCCGCGCCCGGATTGACCGTGACCTCGGCGCCGGCTGGCACCGTGGCGATAAGAATGAAGGCCAGGATCAGGAGCGGAGTGCGCATTGCCGCCGCACCCTAGAGCAAGAACCGGCCGACCGTAATCGGCTTGCGCGGCCAAGATGGCGGAAAGTCGCCGTACCGTGTGGCGCTCAGAGGCCGCCTGTCTGGGCGCGGGCGGCGTGCAGCCCTTCCGTCACCGCGGCGCGCAGCGGCGGGAACAGATACGGATTGGCCGCCACCAGGCCCGGCGGGTCGCGCGGGTCTTCGGTCTCGGGCGCGTGCACGAAGCCGCCTGCCTCGCGGACCAGCAGCACGCCCGCGGTCAGATCCCAGGGCTTGAGGCCGAGTTCCCAGAATCCATCGAAGCGACCGGCGGCGACCCAGGCGAGATCGAGCGCGGCGGCACCGAAGCGCCGGATACCCGCGACCTGCGGCATCAGCATTCCCAGGGTGCGGGCGAAAGCGAGCCGCTGGCCCGCGTTGGCGGCGGCGAAGGGTATGCCGGTCGCGAACACCGCGTCCTTCATCTCCCGCCGCGCCGAAACCCGCAGCCGCCGATCATTGAGGAAGGCACCGCCGCCCTTCTCGGCCCAGAACAGCTCATCCATCGCCGGGGCATAGACCAGTCCGGCAACGATATCCGAGCCGCCATCCGGCAGGCGCTTCTCCAGCCCGATGCTGATCGCCCATTGCGGGATGCCGTGGAGGAAGTTGGTGGTGCCGTCGAGCGGGTCCACCACCCAGCGCCAGGCCCATTTGTCCGAGCCCGAGGCGCCGGATTCCTCCATCAGCAAGGCATAACCCGGACGCGCCCGGTTGAGCTCCTCGCGCAGGATGGCCTCGGCGCGCAGGTCCGCCTGGGAGACGAAGTCGCCCGGCCCCTTGACGCTGACCTGGAGTTGCTCGACCTCGGCGAAGTCGCGCAGCAACCGCTTCGCTGCCTTCTGCGCGGCGTTCAACATCACCGCCAGATGGGCCGAGGGTTGCGGGGGCATGGCGGTGCGGACCCTGGATCCGCCTCAGG
>JAJZFF010000581.1 GCA_021805485.1 Pseudomonadota bacterium | reverse complement strand
GGCGCTGATGGTGGTGCGCGTGGTGATCTGCTCGGGGTCGGTGACCAGCTCGATCACCGCCGGCTTGCCGCTGGCCACCGCACGGCGGAAGGCGGGGACGAATTGCTCCGTCGCCGTGACGGTCTCGCCGTGGCCGCCGAAGGCCTCGATCAGCTTGGCGAAATCCGGGTTGGTGAGCGCCGTGCCGGAGACGTGGCCGGGAAAGTCGCGTTCCTGGTGCATCCGGATGGTGCCGTACATCTGGTTGTTGAACACCAGCACGATCGGCGCCACGCCGTGGTGGAAGGCGGTGGCGAGCTCCTGGCCGGTCATGAGAAAGCCGCCATCGCCGACGAAGGCGACCGCCATGCGCTCGGGCCGGATCAGCTTGGCCGCGATCGCCGCCGGCACGGCGTAGCCCATGGCGCCGTTGCAGGGCCCGATGAAGCGCTGGCGGTCGCTGAAATTCATGAAGCGGACGGGCCAGGTGGCGAAATTGCCGGCATCGCAGGTCAGCACCGCCTCCTCCGGCAGTTCCGCCTGCAGTGCGTGCAGCACGTGGGCGAGATTGAGCGCGCCCGGATACTCGGGCGCAGCGCTGGCGGCCAGGCGCAGCGCGCGCAGCTCCGCCGTCCATTCCCGCCAGGCCGGCCGTGCCGGCGCCTCCAGCTGGCAGGCGGCGGCGGCGAAGCCGTCCGGCGTGGCGGCGATGCCGAGCGCGGGGCGGAAGACCCGGCCGATCTCCTCCGGCTCGGGATAGACATGCACGATCGGCGTCGCCCCCGCCGGGTCGAACAGCGTGTAGCCCTGGGTCGCGGCCTCGCCGAGGCGGGTGCCGATGGCGAGCACGAGATCCGCCTCGCGCGCCTTGGCGACCAGCGCCGGGTCGCTGCCGACGCCGAGATCGCCGACGAAATTGGCCAATGTGCCGTCATAGAGCTGCTGGCGGCGGAAGGAGACGGCGACCGGGAGATCGAAGCCTGAGAGGAAGTCGCGGATCGCGGCGCGGCCGGCCTCGCTCCAGCCGGAACCGCCGAGCAGGGCGAGCGGCTTGCGCGCGCGCGCCAGAAGCCGCGCGAGGGCGGCCATCGCGGCCGTGTCCGGCTGCGCCACGGCCACCGCCGCGGGGCCGATGTCCGGCACCTCGACCAGCCGGCGCTGCATCTCCTCCGAGAGGGCGATCACCACCGGCCCGGGCCGGCCGCGCGTGGCGACGTCGACGGCGTGGGCGACGATCTCGGGGATGCGCGCGGCGTCGTCGATCTGCGTCACCCATTTGGCGACGCTGCCGAACATCCGGCGATAGTCGATCTCCTGGAAACTGTCCCGATCGGTCTCGGCGAACGGGATCTGGCCGATGAACAGCAGCAGCGGCGTGCTGTCCTGCCGCGCGATGTGCACGCCGATGGCCCCGTGGCAGGCGCCGGGCCCGCGCGTCACCATCGCCGCCGCCGGGCGGCCGGTGAGCTTGCCGTAGGCCTCCGCCATATCGACCGCGCCAGCCTCGAACCGGCAGGTGATGAGCGTCAGCCGGTCCCGCACCGCGTGCAGCCCGTCGAGCACGTCCAGATAGCTCTCGCCGGGCACGGCGAAGACATGGTCGATGCCCTGCGCGACGAGCGCATCCGCCAGCACGCGCCCGCCGGGGCGGGGCTTGATGCGCGCCTTGCGCGAGGGCGCATGGTCCATGGGTATTCCTCCTTCGTCGCCAACTGCGGTTGCGGGCCCGCGCGGAGCATAAGGCGCCCTGGCCGACGGGCAATGGCCCGTCAGCGAAGATCGGGGGCGAAGACTGGGGGCGAAGCGCGGCTTCCCCGTCCCCCGCAGACCGGGATATGCTGTCCGGACAGGGGAGGACCTCGTGAGCACAGACCCGCGATTCGACTACGCCGAGGCCTTCGACCGCAATGTCGGCTGGCTGACCGAAGCCGAGCAGGCGGCGCTGCGGGGCAAGCGCGTGGCCATAGCCGGCTGCGGCGGTGTTGGCGGGGCCCATCTGCTGGCCCTGGCCCGGCTCGGCATCGGCGCCTTCAACCTCGCCGACATGGACGTGTTCGAACTTGCCAATTTCAACCGCCAGGTCGGTGCCACCATGGCGACGCTCGGCCGACCCAAGGTGGCGGTGATGGCCGAGATGGCGCGGGAGATCAATCCCGAGCTCGATCTGCGCGTGTTCGACGAGGGCGTGCAGGACAGCACGGTCGCCGCGTTCCTCGATGGTGCGGACCTGTTCGTGGACGGGTTCGACTTTCACGCCATCGCCATTCGCCGCCGCGTCTTCGCCGCCGCGCGCGCGCGCGGCATTCCGGCGATGACCGCCGGCCCGATCGGCCTCGGCGCCGCCTTCGTCATTTTCCGTCCCGACGCGGTGAGCTTCGACGCCTATTTCCGCATGGGCGACGACGACCAGGCGACGCTGGAGGCGAAGTTCCTCGACGGGCTGGTGCCGGAGGCCTGGCATCGCGACTATCTGATGGTGCCGGAGCGGTTCGATCTCGCCCGCAAGCGCGCCCCCTCGATCGGCGCCACCTGCCTTCTCTGCGCCGGCATCGTCGGCATCACCGCGATCAAGCTGCTGACCGGCCGCGGCGAGGTGCTGGCGGCGCCGTGGCACCATAATTTCGATCCATTCCGCAATGCCTATCTCGTCGAGCCGCGTCCCGACGCGGGCGCGGCGGACCGTTGAGGCAGACCTGGCCATGCGCGCAATTTTCGTCATGATGAAATGTGAAATGGGCCAGGCGTATCGCGTCGCCCAGGACGCTGCGGATACGGTCGAGCAACTATCCGAACTCTATTCAATATCGGGACAGTATGACTTGCTGGGCAAGTTCTATCTGGCGCCCGAGGAGGATATCGGCCGTTTCGTCACCGAGCGGCTGCAGACCATCGGCGGCGTTAAGGATACCTACACCCTGATCGCCTTCAATGCGTTCTCGCCCGGCTGACGGCGAGGCCGCAGTTCCCGCTTGACGGATTTCTGCCGCGGTCTTCATGGTGCGCCGTCACATTGACCGCTGCTGCGTCCGGCGGGCAGGACGCTTTTGGGGAGGAAGGAATGCCGCCTGTTTGGAAAGCCACGTCTATGTTTGCGGCCGTCGCGGCCATGTCCTGGGGGCTGGCCGGGCAGGCCGCGGCCGAGGAAGTTGCCCAGGCGACCCTGTACGGCGACATGACCGCCGTCAGCCAGACCATGCTCGATCAAGCCGGCCATGACGGAAACAACTTCCTCATGACCAATGGCAACTACAGCCAGACCCGGTTCTATCCGAACCGGCAGATCAACACGATGAACGTCAAGCACCTGCACCCGGCCTGGATTTTCCAGACCGAGGTCAAGGACACGATGGAAACCACCCCGCTGGTGGTCAACGGGGTGATGTATGTCACCACTGCCTTCGATCATGTCTATGCCTTGAACGCACGCACCGGCGAGGAGCTCTGGCACTACAAGCACAAGCTCGGACCGATCTCGATCTATTGCTGCGGCCCGAACAATCGTGGCGTCGCCGCCTACGAGGACATGGTCTATCTCGCCACCCTCGACTCCAAGCTGGTCGCGCTGAATGCCAAGACCGGCAAGGTGGCCTGGCAGAGCGACATCGCGGATCCGGAACTCGGCTACTCGGAAACCATGGCGCCGACCGCGGTGAACGGAAAGATCCTCGTCGGCACCAATGGCGGCGAGTACGGCATCCGCGGCTTCGTCAAGGCGTTCGATGCCGCCACCGGCAAGCTGCTCTGGACGTTCAACACCACGCCGGAAAACTCCGTCGGCGTCTGGGCGACGAAGGATGCGAGCGGGCAGGACCTGCATCGCGACATCGCCGCGGAGAAGGCCGCGCTGGCCAAAGGCGGCGATCCGTACAAGACTCTCGGCGGCGGCGTCTGGCAGAACCCGGCCGTCGATCTCAAGACCAACCGCATCTACTTCGTCGTCGGCAACCCCTCGCCGGATCTCGACGGGTCGAACCGGCCCGGCGATAACCTCTATACGGACTCGCTGGTTTCGGTGGATCTCGATACCGGCAAATATGCCTGCCACTTCCAGTACGTGCCGCATGACGTGTGGGACGTGGATTCGGTCAGCCCCGCCGTTCTCGTCGATGCCGTGGACAATGACGGCAAGCTGGTGCCGGCCGTGCTGCATGGCGGCAAGACCGGCTTCGTCTACGTCAACGACCGGCGCGACTGCCACCTGATCCGCGTTTCCGAGGCGATGGTGCCGCAGGAGAACATGTACGCGCTGCCCACGCACGGCGTCGGCACGCGCATGCTGCCGGGGGCCAATGGCGGCGTCGAGTGGTCGCCGATGACGGTGGATCCAGCCCTCAGCCTCGCCTATGCCATCAACCTGCACCAGCCGATGCACTACTCGGTGAAGGAGGCGGCCTACCCGGCGGGCAAGCTGTGGCTCGGCGGCGCCTTCTCGGTCATTGCCACCGAACAGCAATGGGGCAACGTCACCGCCGTGGACTACAACACCGGACGCATCCGCTGGCAGGTGAAGACCGCCCAGCCGATGATCGGCGGCATCATGGCAACCGCCGGCGGCCTCGTCTTCACCGGCGAGGGCAACGGCCTGTTCAAAGCCTATGATTCGCAGACCGGCTCGCAGCTCTGGCAGTTCCAGGCTGGCGCCGGCGTCAATGCCCCGCCCGCGGCCTATAGCGTCGATGGCAAGGAATACATCGTCGTCGGTGCCGGCGGGAACGCGCAGCTCGACTACAAGCGCGGCAACGCGATCATCTCCTTCACTCTGAACTGATCCTTTCCCGTGATCGTGGCGAGGCGGAATCCGCGAGATTCCGCCTCGCCTTTTTTTGCTGAGCCGGAGACCACGCCTGATGATTCCCGTCCGCTTCGTGCTGGCCGCGCTGCTCGCCGCCGTTCTCGGCGCACCGCTCGCGCGCGCCGACGCCCCGCCGGAAAAAGCCGCGCTCTGTGCCGCCTGCCATGGCGAGAAGGGCGTGCCGATCGACAAGTCGATCCCCGTGATCTGGGGCCAGAACGAGGGCTACATCTACATCCAGTTGCGCGACTTCTCGCGTGGGGCAAGGCAGAACGAGCAGATGGCGGCCATCGTGGGGCAGCTGTCCCGCGACGAGATGAAGGCGCTGGCAGCATATTTCTCGACCCTGCCGTGGCCGAACCTGCTGCAGAAGTCGGCCCCGGATGATGTCGTGCGCCGGGCCGAGACGGTCGCGGCGTCGGCGCAGTGTCCGCAATGCCACCAAGGCGGCTATATCGGCGCCAGCGTGCAGCCGCGGCTGGCCGACCAGAGCGAGACCTATCTGCTCGCGACCATGCGGGCCTTCCGCTCCGGCGCGCGCGCCAACAATGACTGGATGACGGCGCTCCTGAAGACCTATTCCGATGACGATCTGAAGACGTTGGCGGCCTATCTCGCCGGCCTGTGAGCCGACCCCACCGAACAGCCGGATTCCAAAGGCTCCGCCTTTGGTGGGGTCCAGGGGCAAAGCCCCTGGCCTCATGAACCCCGCTCAACCCCATGCGCCGCGGCGACGAATGCGCGGATCAGCGCCGCGTCCTTGACGCCCGGCGCGCTTTCCACGCCCGAGGAGACATCGACGGCCTCGGCGCCCGTGGCGCGGATGGCCGCGGCGACGTTCGCCGGGGTGAGGCCGCCGGCGAGCAGCCAGGGGGCGGGGGCCTGCCAGCCGGCGAGCAGGGACCAGTCGAAGCGGCGCGCATTGCCGCCCGGGCGGGTGGCATTCTCGGGCGGCCTGGCGTCGAGCAGCAGCGCGTCGATGCCGGGGGCGGTGTTGGGCAGATCCGCGGCGGTGGCGATTTCCACCGCACGCCAGACCGGGCGGGCGAAGCGGGTGCGCAGCGCGGCGGCGCGGGCGGGATCGACGCGGTGGAGCTGCAGCACGTCGAGCGGCAGGGCGGCGAGCACGGCCTCGATCTCGGCATCAGCGGGGGCGACGAAAAGGCCGACGCGGGGCGGCCCTCCCTCATGGCGGGCGGCGAGCGTGGCGGCCTCCGCTGCGGTGACGGCGCGCGGGGAGGGCGGAAAGAAGACGAAGCCGATCCAGTCGGCGCCCGCCGCGACCGCCGCGTCGATCGCGTCCGCGCTGTTCAGGCCGCAGATCTTGGCGCGCGCCATCAGCCGGCCGCGGCGTCCATCTCGCGCCGGATCGCGGCGGCGGCGGCGGCGGGGTCGGCGGCGGCGGTGATCGGCCGGCCGACGACGATCCAGTCGGCGCCGGCGGCGATGGCCTCGGCCGGGGTCATGGTCCGCGCCTGGTCCTGGACCTCCGCACCACGCGGGCGGATGCCTGGGACGACGAGCAGCGGCGCCTCGCCGAACGCGGAGCGCAGCAGGGCGACCTCGTGCGGGCTGCACACCAGCCCGTCGGCGCCGGCGGCGAGCGCCAGGCCGGCCAGGCGCAGCACCTGGTCCGCCGGCCGTCCGGCGATGCCGGTGGCGGCGAGCGCCTGGTCGTCCAGACTGGTGAGCACGGTGACGGCGAGCACCTGCGGCCGTGCCTCGCCTGCCGCTTCGGCGGCGTGGCGGGCGGCGGCGACCATGGCGGCGCCGCCCGTGGCATGCACGGTGAGCAGGCGCGGCGCCAGCGGCAGGGCCGCGCGCACGGCGCCGGCGACGGTGGCCGGAATGTCGTGCAGCTTGAGGTCGAGAAACACCGGCTGGCCAAACCGGCGCACGCCGTCAGGGCCATTGGCGATGAAGAATTCGAGCCCGAGCTTGAACAGCCCGGCCTGGGACGCGAGCCGGCCGGCCCAGGCAGCGGCTTGCGATGGATCGGCGGTATCGAGGGCGACGATCAGGCCGGGGCTGCGGGCCATCGCGCTCAGCCCGGCGGTGGCAGGGGCGCGGGTGCGACCTCCGCGAGACGCGCGCGCAGGCGGTCGAGCTGGGCGGTGAGCGCCTGCCTGTCGGCCTCGGCGCGCCGGGCGCGTCGCCGGGCGGCCAGGGCGCTGCCCCACACCAGGGAGCCGCCGATCAGGAAGGCGATGCCCATCCCACCCAGGATGGCAAAGGAGAGCGGCAGCTCGATCGACAGGTCGGTCGGCCACAGGCCGAGACGCACGGGCGTGGCGTTCGACAGCGCGAACAGCACGAGCAGGACGAGCAGCGGGGCCCCGATCAGCCAGCGCATCATGGTCACCGGCTCAGTCGTGCTTCGCCGCTCGCCGCGATGGCGCTGGCGTGCCGCGATTGATGCGGTCGCGCAATTCCTTGCCGGCCTTGAAGAAGGGCACCACCTTCTCGCGCACGGGAACCGGCTCGCCGGTGCGGGGATTGCGCCCGGTGCGGGCATCGCGCTGGCGCACGGTGAAGGCGCCGAAGCCCCGCAGCTCCACCCGATCCCCGCGCAGCATCGCGGTCTTGATCTCGTCGAAGATGGTGTTGACGATGAGTTCGACGTCGCGCGCCAGCAGATGCGGGTGCGCCGCCGCCAGTTCGGCAATGAGTTCGGATTTGGTCATCGCCCACTCCCCGCCACGGCACAGTGCCGAGAGCCTGTCTCGATCATGATCCGGCAGGATGCCAGAGCGACCACGCCCCGTCAAGCGTAAGGCTTTGGAGCAGAACAGTTTTCGCCAGAACATGCAGGATCTGGCGGCCGCCCGCGCCGAGGGTGCGCGAGACCAGGCTGCTGGAGGCGAGATCGCGCACCGGCAGGGATGCACGCACGCCCTTGGCCTCGGCCAGCCAGGCACGGGCTTCCTTCTCGCCCCCGATCTGGTCGACGAGGCCGAGCGCCAGCGCCTGCCGCCCGGTATAGGCGCGCCCGTCAGCGAGCGCCCGCACCGCAGCGGGGCTCATATGCCGCCCCGTCGCCACCATGGTGACGAACTGGTCGTAGAGGTCCGCAACGAGGCCCTGCAGCACGGCGCGGCCCTCGGCGGAGAGCGGATGGGTCAGGCTCGGCTGGTCCTTCAGCGGCCCGGAGACCAGCGTGTCGCTGGCGATGCCGAGCTTGGCCAGCAGCCCCGAAAGCTCCGGCGCCTCCAGCATCACCCCGATCGAGCCGGTGAGCGTGCCGCCGCGGGCGAGGATGCGTTGGGCCGGCACCGCGATCATATAGCCGGCCGATGCCGCCGTGCCGCCCATGATGGCGACGACCGGCTTGACCGCGGCGACGCGGGCGATCGCGTCGTGCAGCGCCTCGCCGCTGGCGACCGAGCCGCCGGGACTGTCGATCACCAGTTCGAGCGCCTTCGCCGAGGGATCGTCCGCGAGGTCGGCGATGTCGCCGACCAGGTCGCGATCCTCGGTGATGATGCCGCTGATGGTCACGCGCGCGACATGCGCCGCCCCCGGGCGCGGCAGCCCGGCGAGCGGCGCGGCGAGGATCGCCGCGACCAGCACGGCGGCGGCGGCGAGCAGGCGCCAAAGCAACAGGCGGCGCTTGAGGCGCCGCCTGTCCAGAAGCAGGTCCGTTTCCAGACTCACCCGCGGGCGCTCAGTCGTTTTCCTGCTGCGCCTGCTGGTTGCGCCGGCGGATGGCCGCGCCGAGGATGTCGCCGAGCGAGGCGCCCGAGTCGGTCGAGCCGAACTCCGCCATCGCCTGCTTCTCCTCGTCCACTTCCTTGCCCTTGATGGTGAGCGAGAGGCGGCGGGCGGCGCGGTCGATCGCGGTGACCTTGGCGTCCACTTTCTCGCCGACCGCGAAACGGTCGGGGCGCTGGTCGGACTTGTCGCGGGCGAGCTCGGCGCGGCGGATGAACCCGATCAGCGCGTCGTCGACCTTCACCTCGATGCCGTTGGTCTGCACCGCGGTGACGACGCAGGTGACGATATCCCCCTTGTGGACACGATCGAGCGTGCCGGCGGCGGGATCCTCGTGCAGCTGCTTGACGCCGAGGCTGATGCGCTCCTTCTCGACATCGACGTCGAGCACCTTCGCCTTGACGATGTCGCCCTTCTGGAACTTGGTGATCGCCAGCTCGCCCGGCTCGTCCCAGGAGAGGTCGGTGAGGTGCACCATGCCGTCCAGGTCGGGGCCGAGGCCGATGAACAAGCCGAACTCGGTGATGTTGCGGACCTCGCCCTCGACCGTGCTGCCGACCGGGTGCTGGTCGACGAACTGCTCCCACGGATTGCCCTGCACCTGCTTGAGGCCGAGCGAGATGCGGCGCTTCGTCGAATCGACGTCGAGCACCATCACCTCCACCTCCTGACTGGTGGAGAGGATCTTCCCGGGATGCACGTTCTTCTTGGTCCAGGACATTTCCGAGACATGCACCAGCCCCTCGACGCCCGGCTCGAGCTCGACGAAGGCGCCGTAGTCGGTGATGTTGGTGACCCGGCCGCTGAACTTGGTGCCGGGCGGATATTTCGCCGCGACGCCGTCCCACGGATCGGCCTCGAGCTGCTTCATGCCGAGGCTGATGCGCTGCGTCTCCGGGTTGAAGCGGATCACCTGCACGCGCACCGGCTGGCCGATCTGCAGCGCCTCGGCCGGATGATTGATTCGCCGCCAGGCGATGTCGGTGACGTGGAGCAGCCCGTCGACGCCGCCGAGATCGACGAAGGCGCCGTAGTCGGTGATGTTCTTCACCACGCCGTCGAGGACCATGCCTTCCTTGAGGCCCTGGATCAGCTCGCTGCGCTGCTCGGCCCGCGTCTCCTCCAGCACCGAGCGGCGGGAGATGACGATATTGCCGCGCGCGCGGTCCATCTTCAGGATCTGGAAGGGCTGCGGCGTGCCCATCAGCGGGGTGACGTCGCGCACCGGGCGGATATCCACCTGGCTGCCGGGCAGGAACGCCACTGCGCCGCCGAGATCGACGGTGAAGCCGCCCTTGACGCGACCGTAGATCGTGCCGGTGACGCGCTGGCCGGCCTCGAAGGCGCGCTCCAGATTGGTCCAGGTCTCCTCGCGCCGCGCCTTCTCGCGCGATAGCACGATCGAGCCGTCGCGGTCCTCGTAGCGCTCGACGTAGAGCTCGACGACGTCGCCCGGCTTGATCTCGGGCGCGGCGCCGTTCGGGGCGAACTCCTTCAGCGGCACCCGGCCCTCGCTCTTCAGGCCGACATCGACGACGGCGTAGTCGTCGGTCAGCCGAACGATGCGGCCGGTGATGACGGAGCCCTCGAACCCGGCATCGCGGCCGAGCGTGGCATCGAGCAGGTCGGCGAAGCTTTCGCCATGGCTGGTGTGGGTGGGCATGCGGGCAGCAGCGGTGGATGCCATAGGGTCGGGTATGTCCTCGGTTGCGGCGGCCAGGCCTCAGTGGGCCCGGGCGGCGGTGCGGGCGCGCTCCCGATACAGGAATTCATCCGGAAGCACGGCTTGCCCGCGCGCGCTGCGCGCAGGCCAGGGTTGAAGGGGTCAGCGAAAACGGGATGATGAATAGGCTCTACGCTGGCGAAGTCAAGAGTTGCGAACCGCCCAGCCGGCGCGCCGCGATCGCCATCGCCGCGGCCAGCGCCGCTGGCGCGTCGAGATGGGTGGTGTCGATGACGACCGCGTCCGCCGCCGGGCGCAGCGGCGCGGCGACGCGGGCCGCATCGCGCGCGTCGCGCTCGGCGAGGTCGGCGGCGACCGCCGCCAGCGTGACCGGCTCCCCGCGCGCCACCCGCTCCCGCCAGCGCCGCAGCGCCCGTTCCTCGGGGCTCGCGGTGATGAACAGTTTCAGCGTCGCTTCGGGAAAGATCACCGTGCCGATATCCCGCCCGTCCAGCACCGCGCCGGCGCGGGCGGCGAAGTCGCGCTGGAAGCCGAGCAGGGCGGCGCGGACCTCGGCCAGCGCGGCGACCCGGCTGGCGGCAC
>JAJZFF010000542.1 GCA_021805485.1 Pseudomonadota bacterium | reverse complement strand
GGACGCTGGTTTACATGGCCGGATTGCCGGCGGATGCCAACGCGCTGTTCGTCACCGTGATGGCGACCAACATGCCCTTCGTCGGCCGCGGCTGATTTTTTACTCCCGCTGCTCCTGACCCGCCGAGTGGCGAATCAGGAGCGGCGGCGCCGCTCGTTTCAGGCGGTCAATTCAGGCGCTCAAGGATCGAGACATAATTGGCGACCCCGGCGCCGCCCATGTTGTAGATGCCGGCGAGGTCGGCGCGGGGGAGCTGCATGTCGCCCGCCGTGCCGGTGAGCTGCATCGCCGCCATCACATGCATCGACACGCCGGTGGCGCCGACCGGGTGGCCCTTGGATTTCAGCCCGCCGGAGCGGTTGACCGGCAGCCGCCCGTCGGGGGCGGTGAGGCCCTCCAACACGGCGCGCGCGCCCTGGCCGCGCGGGGCGAGGCCCATCGCCTCGTATTCGATCAGTTCGGCGATGGTGAAGCAGTCATGCGTCTCGATGAAGGACAAGTCGTCGAGCGTGAGGCCGGCTTCGGCGAATGCTTGCGCCCAGGCGCGCTCGCCGGCCTCGAAACGGGTCGGGTCGCGGCGGGAGAGCGGTAGGAAATCATTCACATGGGCGGCGGCGCGGAAGCGCACCGCCTGGGGAAGGACGCGGGCGGTATGCTCGTCGGTGAGAATGATTGCCGCGGCGCCGTCACTGACCAGCGAGCAGTCGGTGCGCTTGAGCGGGCCGGCGACGATAGGATTTTTTTCCGATTCACGGCGGCAGAACTCGAAGCCAAGATCGCGGCGCATCTGCGCATAGGGATTGTCGACGCCGTTGCGGTGGTTCTTCGCGGCGATCGCGGCCAGGGCGTCGGACTGGTCGCCGAAACGCTGGAAATAGCTCTCGGCGATGCGGCCGAACACGCCGGCGAACCCGGCCTGGATGTCGCCCTCCTCGCGGCGGTAGCAGGCGCCGAGCAGGTTTTCGCCGACCTGCTCCTTGGGGCAGGCGGTCATTTTCTCGCCGCCGAGCACGAGCGCGATGCGGCCGCGGCCGGCGGCGATGAAATCCCGCGCCGCATGGATGGCGGCGGAGCCGGAGGCGCAGGCGTTTTCATAGCGCGTCGCCGGCTTGAAGCGGAGTTCGGGAATGGCCTGCATCGGCAGGGAGGAGGGGAAATCCTGCTTCGTGAAGCCGTTGTTGAAATTGCCGACGAACACGGCGTCGATCTCGTTCGGGCCGATCCCGGCATGGGCGATGGCGCCGGTGGCGGCCTCGGCCAGGAGATCCTCGAGATCGGGGCTGTCGGACTTGCCGAAGTGCGTGTGTGCCCAGCCGGTGATGGCGGTGGTGGTCATGGCGGTCTCCTCGCGGTACCGCGCCCACGCGCGGCGTTTTCACGAATATGGGACGCGCGTGCCGCCGAGGGCAAGATGGCGGATCAGAGCTCCGCCACCTCGGCGACGCCGCGGATCATTTTCATCGCCTGGGCGAGGCGGGGGGAGACGTTGAAGCCGCCGGGCAGCGCGATGTCGAGCCGGGCGGCGGTGTCGATCCGCGGGGCGAGCAGCACGCGGCCCTTGCCGCGGCCCTCGCGCTCCAGCAGCGCGCGGATCGAGCCGAGCGCGTCGCGCGTCTCGACGATGATGCGCAGCCCCGCGCCGGCATTCGCCGCCGCCTTGTCGAGCGGTTCGATATCGACCGCGGTGACGCGCAGGCTTTCGCCATCGAGCCGCAGATCGGCGGTGACGAGCAGCATCGCGCCTTCGGCAAGCAGGTCGCGCGCGGTGGCGAGGAGTTCGGAGAACAGCGTGACCTCGAAGCCGCCGGCCTGGTCGGACAGCATGACCCAGGCCATGCGGCTGCCGGTGCGGGTGGTGCGCTCCTTGCGGCCGACCACGGCGCCGGCGAGCTTCACCCGGCCGATGCCGGCCTTCGCCCGCGCCTCGATCAGGTTCGATTGGGTGACGCCGAGGCGGCGGAGCACGGTGTCGTAGGCATCGAGCGGGTGGGCGGTGAGGTGATAACCCACCGCCTCGGCCTCGAAGCTGAGGCGCTCGAAGGCCGGCCAGTCCGGCACATCCGGCAGGGGCAGGGGTTCGGGGGCTGCGGCGTCGCCGAACAGGTTGATCTGGCCGGAGACGCGGGCCTCGGCCTCGGCCTGGGCGCGGCGGACCAGCAGCTCGGCGCCGGCGGCGACGCGGGCGCGGTTGGGGTCGATCCGGTCGAAGGCGCCGGCGCGGGCGAGCTGCTCGATCTGCGCCTTGTTGAGCGCGCGGGGATCGACCCGGGCGGCGAAATCGGCGAGGTCGGCGAAGGGGCGGTTGGCGCGGGCGCGCACCACGTCCTGCATCGCGCCGGCGCCGACGCGCTTGATCGCGGCGAGCGCGTAGCGGATGGCGAGCGTGCCGTCGGCTAGGCGCTCGACGGTGAAATCCGCCGCCGAGGCGTTGATGTCGGGCGGCAGGACGGGAATGCCGATCCGCACCGCGTCCTGCTTCAGGGCGGCGAGTTTCTCGTGGTTGGCCTGCGACAGGCTCATCGAGGCGGCGATGAAGGCGGCGGGGTGGTTCGCGCGCAGCCAGGCGGTCTGGTAGGAGACCAGCGCGTAGGCGGCGGCGTGGGATTTGTTGAAGCCGTAATCGGCGAATTTCGCCATCAGGTCGAACACCTCGACGGCCTTGGCCTCGGCGGTGCCGCGCGCGACCGCGCCCTCGACGAAGATTTTCCGCTGCGCCTCCATCTCGGCGCGGATCTTCTTGCCCATGGCGCGGCGCAGCAGGTCGGCGGCGCCGAGGCTGTAGCCCGCCATTTTCTGGGCGATCTGCATGACCTGCTCCTGGTAGACCATGATGCCGTAGGTCTCGGAGAGGATCTCGTGGATCGACGGGTCGGGGCTTTCCCAGGATTCGCCGTGCTTGCGGGCGCAATAGGCGGGGATGTTGGCCATCGGGCCCGGGCGGTTGAGGGCGACGGCGGCGATCAGGTCCTCGAACCGGTCGGGGCGCATCTGGCGCAGCACGTCGCGGAAGCCCTGGGTTTCGAACTGGAACACGCCGCCGGCCTCGGCGCGGGAGAGCATTTCGTAGGTTTTCGCATCGTCGAGCGGGATCTTCGCGATGTCGACCGGGGTACCGAGGCCGTCGAGGAAGTTCAGCGCGCGGCTGATGATGGTCAGCGTGGTCAGGCCGAGGAAGTCGAACTTCACGAGGCCGGCCTGTTCGACATGCTTCATCGAATACTGGGTGATGAGCATGTCCGAGCGCGGGTCCTTGTAGAGCGGGACAAGCTCGTCCAGCGGGCGGTCGCCGATGACGACGCCGGCGGCATGGGTGGAGGCGTGGCGGTAGAGGCCCTCGACCTGCATCGCGATCTCGATCAGGCGCTTCACCGATTCATCGGAGTCCCGCATCTCGCGCAGGCGGGGCTCGGCATCCACGGCCTCGGCCAGCGGGATCGGCTTGGCCGGGTTGTTGGGCACGATCTCGGCGACCTTGTTGACCTGGCCATAGGGCAGGCCGAGCACGCGGCCGACGTCGCGCACCGCGGCGCGGGCCTGGAGCTTGCCGAAGGTGATGATCTGGGCGACGCGGTCTGCACCGTATTCGCGGCGGACATAGGCGATCACCTCGTCGCGCCGCTCCTGGCAGAAATCGATGTCGAAATCCGGCATCGAGACGCGCTCGGGGTTGAGGAAGCGCTCGAACAGCAGGTTGAAGGGGATCGGGTCGATATCGGTGATCAGCAGCGCCCAGGCGGCGAGCGAGCCGGCGCCCGAGCCGCGGCCGGGGCCGACCGGGATGCCCTGGGATTTCGCCCACTGGATGAAGTCGGCCACGATCAGGAAGTAACCGGGGAAGCCCATCTGCTCGATGATGCCGAGTTCGAGGGCGAGGCGCTCGCGGTATTTCGCCGCCGTCGCCGCATCGGCGTTCATCGCGGCGAGGCGGAGCGCGAGGCCTTCCTCGGCCATGGCGCGGAGGGTTTCCGCCTCGGTCGCGCCGTCGCGCACCTTGGGGCAGATCGGCAGCAGCGGCTTGCGGGTGGGGGCGGCGATCGCGCAGCGCCGGGCGATGGCCAGCGTGTTGTCGCAGGCATCGGGCAGGTCGGCGAAGCGGCGGCGCATCTCCGCCGCCGGCTTGAACCAGTGATGCGGTGTTACGCGGCGGCGCTCGGCCTCGGAGAGAACCCGGCCTTCGGCGATGCAGAGCAGCGCGTCATGCGCCTCGTGCATCGTCTCGGTGGCGAAGAAGCATTCGTTGGTGGCGACGAGCGGCAGGCCGGCTTCGTCCGCCAGCGTGATCAGCCCTGGCTCGACCGCGCGCTCGGTTGGCAGGTCGTGACGTTCCAGCTCGACGGCGAGACGGTCGGGGAAGGTTTCGGCGAGGGCGGCGAGCAGGCGCGCGGCCTCGGGGCGCTGGCCGTCGCCGAGCAGGCGGCCGACCGGGCCGAAGCGGCCGCCGGTGAGGAGGAACAGGCCCTCGTGATGGTCACGCAGCGTATCGAGGCTGATTTGCGGGCGGAGGCCGGGTTCGGTGTCGAGAAAGCTGCGGGAGGAGAGTTTCGAGAGATTGGCGAAGCCGGTGGCGTCCTTCGCGAGCAGCACCAGCGGGTCGGGCGGCAGCCGCGGCAGGTCGGTTCGGGCAAGGCCGATCTGGCAGCCGACGATGGGCTGCACGCCCTTGCCCATGCAGGCCTGGGAGAACTCGATCGAGCCGAACAGGTTCGAGGTGTCGGTGATGGCGACGGCGGGCATGGCGTTGTCGCGCGCGAGGGTGGCGATCTTGTCCGGCTTGATGGCGCCTTCGGAGAGGGAATAGGCGGAGTGGACGCGGAGATGGACGAAATCGGCGTGCGGCATGAGGCCGCTCTAGCACGAACCGGCCGGGCCGGTCAGCCGGCCAGGTCGAGTTCGCTGCAGACGCGGTTGCGGCCGAGTTCCTTGGCCCGGTAGAGTGCCGCATCCGCGCGGCTGACCCAGCTCGCGAGGTTTTCGCCGCCGATGAACTGGGCGACGCCGGCGGACAGGGTAACCTGGGTCAGCTGCTGGCCCGAGGAACGCTTGACCAGTTTGCGATCGGCCATCGACTGGCAGATCTGCCGTGCCACGGAAATGGCCGATCTGAGATCCGCTCCGGCGAGCAGCACCGCGAATTCCTCGCCGCCATAGCGGGCGACGGTGTCGCGGCCCTTGACGCTGTCGGACAGCAGGCGCGCGACGAGGCGGAGGATCAGGTCACCGGTCTGGTGGCCATGGACGTCGTTGAACCATTTGAAGTTGTCGATATCGAACAGGACGAGGCAGGCGACGAGCGGGGCCGCGCCGCGCGTCTGGGTGATGAACCGCCGTGCCTTGGTGTCGAAGGCGCGGCGGTTGGTGATGGCCGTCAGGGAATCGGTGGTAGCTTCCGCCCGGGCGACGCTGAGGGACTGCCTTAGCCGGTTGATCCGCTGGACCGAGTTCGCGAGTTTTTCCTCGAGCGCACGGTTGCGCGCGGCGGCGCGGGTGGTTTCCGCCGTCAGCGCCGCGACCGCGGCAACGAGACTCGCGATGGTCGGCTCATGGTCGAGGCGTTTCGCCCAGCCGGCGAGCGTGTCGCCATAGTCCCTGAGCGCGGACTGATTGCCGGTGATATGGCCGACAAGCGTGTCCGCGGCTTCCTGCAGACCCAGCACGTTGCTCGCGAGGTCCTCGCTGACGGACGAGTCATTGAAGAAGCGCGCGTGCAGCGACTCGATCGTGTCCGGCGTGAGGTTCGCAAGATTCGGGTGGTGCTGGTCGATAAAGTCGCAAAGGGTCGGGTTGTCGCCCCTGCGATAGGCGAAACAGATCTCATAGGCGTGCGGCGTCGGCACGATGCCATGCAGCGCCATCTCGGCCCAGACGGCCTGCGCGACGCCGATGATCGCGACATTGCTGTCGTCGTCGGGCGCGTTGTCAGAAAGAGGAGACCGGTTGATCACCTGTTGCATGAGTCATTGCTATCATCCACAGGTAAAGCCCCGGTTAAATCCGGCGATGACAACAAGTCATTCTTGGCTGTTATACAATAATAAGAAAATAGTCGTATATTGAGACGCGCCGTTTCCGTCCCGCGCATGGAACGGAAACGGTCACGGTTCAGCGGGACAGGCCGTCGAGCCGGCCTTCGAGGGCGGCGGCGAGGATGCGGCGCAGGGCGGCGGTGTCGGCCGGGCGGGGATTGTCCGGCGTGTTCGGATCGCGGAAGGCTTCCTCGGAAAGCTGGTCGAGCATCGGCGCGGTGACGCCCAGCGCCTCCACCGTGTGCGGGATGCCAAGCGCCTTCCGCAGGTCGATCACCCAGTCGCGGAAGCCCTCGAACCCGCCCCCGATGCCGAGGCAGCGCGCGACCTGCACGATTTTCGGCTCGATCGCCGGGCGGTTGAATTCCAGCACGTAGGGCATCAGCACGGCGTTGGTCAGGCCGTGATGGGCGTGGCAGTGCGCGCCGATCGGGTGGCTGAGCGAATGGATCGCGCCGAGGCCCTTCTGGAAGGCGGTCGCGCCCATCGAGGCGGCGGCGAGCATGGTGCCGCGGGCGGCGAGGTTGCGGCCATCGGTCGTCGCGGTGACGAGGCTGCCATGGATCAGCCGCATCCCCTCGACGGCGACGCCGTCCGCCATCGGGTGCCAGGCGTCGATGCAATAGGCTTCGAGATTGTGGGCGAGCGCGTCCATCCCGGTCCAGGCGGTGAGGGTCGCGGGCAGGCCGATGGTGAGTTCGGGATCGAGCACGACGAGGCGCGGCAGCATCTGCGGGTGCAGCAGGATCACCTTGCGGGCGGCCTCCTCGTCGGTGATGACCGAGGCGCGGCCGACTTCCGAGCCGGTGCCGGCGGTGGTCGGCACCGCGAGAATGGGCACCATCGGCCGGTCGAGCGCGGGGGCGGCGAGGGTGATCTCGAAATCCCAGAGCGGCCGGTCGGTCGCGGCGGCGAGGGCGATGGTCTTGCCGCAATCGAGCGCGCTGCCGCCGCCGATCGCGACGACGAGATCCGCCTCGTGCGCGCGGAAGGCGGCAACGCCGGCGGCGACGTCGCTCGCCAGCGGGTCGGGGTGGGTGCCGGTAAAGCGCGCGGTGGCGATGCCGGCGGCGGCGAAGCCGGCCTCCAGCGGCGCGAAGAAGGGCAGCTTCGCCACCTGCGCGTCGGAGACCAGCAGCGCGCGGCGGGCGCCGAGATCGCGCGCGCGGGCGGCGAGTTCGGCGATGCGGCCCGGCCCGGCCAGCACCTCGGTGGGGAAGCGCCAGGTTCCCTGCAGAATGGTCATCGCGGGTTACATCCTTTCAAAGCAGCGTGTGCGTTCCCAGTCGGTCACCGCGGCGGCGAAGGTCTCGACCTCGACCTCGGCCATCCTTGCGTAATGCGCCACCACCTGCTCGCCGAACGCCTCGCGCGCGAAGACGCTGTGGCGCCAGAGGGCGAGGGCATCGGAAAGCGTGCGGGGCACGCGCGGCAGGTCGCCGTGATAGGCGTTGCCGGTGAAGGCTGGTTGCGCCGGCAGGCGGCGTTCCATGCCGTCGAGCCCGGCGGCGATCATGCCGGCGAGCGCGAGATAGGGGTTCACGTCGCCGCCCGGCAGCCGGTTCTCGACGCGCAGCGACCGCCCGTGGCCGAGCACGCGGAAGGCGCAGGTGCGGTTGTCATGCCCCCAGACCAGGCCGGTCGGCGCGAAGCTGCCCACGGCGTAGCGCTTGTAGGAGTTGATGTTGGGCGCGAACAGGACGGAAAGCTCGGCGGCGTGGGCGGCGAGGCCGGCGAGGAAATGGCCGAATTCCGGCGCGTGGCCCCCGCCTGCGGCGAAGACCGGACGGTTCGCTTCATCGCGCAGGCTGAGATGGATGTGGCAGGAATTGCCCTCGCGCTCGTTGAACTTCGCCATGTAGGTGATGGCGTGGTCCTGCGCCTGGGCGATTTCCTTCGCGGCCTCCTTGTAGATCACGTGGCCATCGGCGGCTTCCAGTGCCGTGGCATAGGCGAAATTGATCTCGTGCTGGCCGAGATTGCACTCGCCCTTGGAATTCTCGACGCGGATGCCCGACGCCTCCAGCGCGTTGCGGATGGCGCGGATGACCTTCTCCACCTTGGCGGTGCCGAGGATCGAATAGTCGACATTGTAGAGATTGGCGGGATCGAGGTCGCGATAGCCGCGCCGCATGCACTCTTCATAGGTGTTGCGGAAGAGCATGAATTCGAGCTCGGTCGCGGCGAGGGCGGTGAGGCCGGCGGCGGCGAGGCGGTCGAGCTGGCGGCGCAGGATGCTGCGCGGGGCGACCGGCGCCGGGGTGCCGTCATGCAGCGCGATGTCGCAGAGCACGATCGCGGCTCCTTCCTGCCAGGCGGCGCGGCGCAGGGTCGAGAGATCGGGGCGGAAGACGAAATCGCCATAGCCGCGGTCCCATGAGGCGAAATCGTAGCCGGAGACCGGCGTCATCTCGACATCGACGGCGAGCAGGTAGTTGCAGCCCTCGGAGGCGTCGGCCAGGACGTTGTCGAGGAAGAAACGCGGCATCACCCGCTTGCCCTGCAGCCGTCCCTGCATGTCCGGCGCCGCCATCACGATCGTGTCGATCGCCCCGGCATCGACCGCCGCGCGCAACTCGTCGAGCGTCATGCCGCCGGACGCGGTGATGTTTTGTGCAGAAAGATCGTTGTTCATGATCGCACCTCCCGGCGGAACATCGCATGGCCGCAGTGTGACGATCTTGACATTCGGCGACAAGCGGGGGCCGCGCGCGGGATTGTGTTCTAATGTCAAAGCCGGCCGGGGTGGAATTTGCCACAGTCGGCACGCTGCCGAATTTCGTTGCGCAACCGCCGCGCCGCCCGGCATTCTGGTGCGGCATCGTCGGATTTGAAGGGGATCATGGGTCTGCCTGCCGCCGCGTCCGGATCGACATCCTGCCATGTGCTCGCCGCCGCGGCGTCGGGCGTGACGGCGTTCATCCGCGGTGCCGGGGCGGATCCGGACCTCGTGCTCGGCGAGGCGGGGTTCGATCCGCGCGACCTCGAGGACCCGCGCGCGACCGTGCCGCTCGCCCGCTATGTCGCGATGATGGAACGGGCGGCGGCGCGCAGCGGGGATTCGCATTTCGGCCTGCGCTTCGGCCAGCAGTTCCAGCCGGAGGCGCTCGGGCTGATCGGCGAGCTTGCGCTGGCGGCGCCGGATGTCGGCACCGGGCTTGCCGCCTTCGCCCGGCATTTCATCCAGCACCAGCAGAATACCGAAACCCGCCTCGCGCGGGAGGGCCGCTCGCTGCGGCTGGAATACCGGATCGTCGATCCGCGGATCTGGTCGCGCCGGCAGGATGCCGAGCTGACGATGGGGATGTTCGCCAACCTGCTGCGGCGCGCGCTGGGCGGCGCGCTGGAGATCGAGGAGGTGTGGTTCGAGCACCCGGCGCCGGAACAGGCGCAGGCGCATGCGGCGGCGTTCGGCGCGCCGGTGTTCTTCGCCGCCCCGGCGAACGCGATCAGCTTTCGCGCGGCGGGGCTGGAGCGGCCGATGCCGGCGCGCGACCCGGCCCGCTTCGCAGCACTGGCGGAGGAGCTGCGCCGGATCGGCGGCGGCGGCGCGCCGCGCGACCTGCTCGGCGCGGTGACGAGCGAGATCCGCCGGCTGCTGCCCGAGGGGCCGGCCGGGATCGACCGGGTGGCCGCAAGCCTCGGCCTGCCGCGCTGGACGCTGCAGCGCCGGCTCGCCGAACACGGAATCACCTATTCGGAATGCATCGACCAGGTGCGCGCGCGGCTGGCGCTGATGTACCTCGCCGAGCCGCATCTCTCGATCGCCGCGGTCGCCGAACTGCTCGGCTATTCCGAGGTGAGCGCCTTCTCGCGGGCCTGCCGCCGGTTGCACGGCGCCTCGCCCGAGACGGTGCGCCGCAAGCTCGGCGCCCGCGCGATGCCTGACAGCACGACCGGGCGGCCAAGCCCGGCACACACGGCCTGACGGTCAACATGGGAGACGGAGATGTCGAACAACCAGGATGAGGCGCGGATCCTCGCCGAGGATACCGCAACGCTGCACAAGATGGGCTATGCGCAGGAACTCTCCAGGCGCATGCACGGATTTTCCAACTTCGCCATCGCCTTTTCGATCATCTGCATCCTTGCGGGCGGAATCACCTCGTTCCAGGCGGCGTTCTCCGCCGCCGGGCCGGGGGGCGTGTTCGTCGGCTGGATCGTGGGGTCGATCTTCTCGATGGTGATCGCGCTGTCGATGGCGCAGATCGCCTCCGCCTATCCGACGGCCGGCGCGCTCTATCACTGGTCCTCGATCCTGGGCGGGCGCGGCTGGGGCTGGGCGACCGCCTTCGTCAACCTGCTCGGGCTGATCTTCGTCGTCGCCTCGGTGAATGTCGGCGCCTACGATCTGTTCACCAGCCTGATCCTCGGCAACATGTTCCATATCGACACGTCGCACTGGGGGTTCTGGCAGCAGACCATCGCGGTCATCCTGATCACCGCGAGCCAGGGCGCGTTCAACCACATGGGCATCCGCACCACCACGCGGCTGACCGATTTCTCCGGCTACCTGATCTTCTTCATCGCCATCGTGCTGACCATCGCGATGCTGGTGGGCGCGCAGCATTACGATTTTTCGCGGCTGTTCACCTTCATCAACTATTCCGGCAAGGCCGGCGGCGGGGTGGTGCCGCATAGCGGCAACCTGTTCTACCTCTTCATGCTCGGCCTGCTGCTGCCGCTCTATACTATCACCGGGTTCGACGGCGCGGCCCACACCTCGGAAGAGACG